>JAHOYW010000183.1 GCA_019038735.1 Victivallales bacterium
CCTTCATTGGCCGGATTAAGAAGGGTAATCATCTTCGAACCACCTTCATAAATATCCTTGTTCTTTAAATGCTGAGTATGAGCTAAAACAAAAACTTCACGAAAAATTTCATCTTTGGCAAATTCATAAGCATCATTTTGTTCAAGGGCGTTCGGGCTGTTTTGGGGGATAACCGTCCGCCATCCGCCGCGCGCTATTTCAGAAAAACGAACCTGAAACCCAAGTGCGTTTTCACGGTAGAAGAAGAATACACCGTAAGGACGATCGTCAGGAAAAGATTTCTGATAAACTTCGTAATGTTTATCATAATATTTCATAAAAGCCGGATCCATACGAAATGCCAGACTTGATTTGTTTTCCACGAAGAAGTTATTTTTCTGAATATTTTTGAAGAAGTCCAGCATACAGGTGAAAATAGTTTTCAAAAGTTGATCTTTTTCATGTACGCCAGTATTTACCGCATCGATTTTCTTCTCAATTTTTCGTTCACAAGCGGCATTTTTTTTAGTATCACGTTTGATTTCAGGATCAAAACGCAGGTAGAAAAATTGGATCATTTCGGACATTATCTCAGGATAAATAGCCATGAATCGACAAATATCCAGATGCTTGTAAGCATTTTTATCAATGAACGCTAACTGTGTATGAACAAATTCTGAGGCGGCGCGTAATAAGTTGCAATCCCTGAGAGAAATTAATTTTTTAGTAACAAATTCGCGATGCAGCAAATCAAGCATACTTGTCCAGTTTAAAACTCTTAAGTTTTTCATCATTTCAATAACTTTAGAAGATTGTACGGTAACTCCATTTGGAGAAGTTAAGTACAAAGTCGCAATTGTTACCGGCATGTGAGCAAAATCTTCGGGATTATTTTGATAAGTCAGATCACGAAAATAGCTGCGTTCAATATTAAAACCAGCAAGGTTTACCGCTTCAATCATTTTATAATAAAAACCGCCCTGCTGGGTAGAACGCGCCCGGGCTAAAGTCAGTTTTAATTCATGTTTGCCGATTTTTTCAATACCGACATTTACATAATCCTTGTCCTGCGGATCGAGAATCCAGTGGAGACGGTCAACGAGGCGGTCAAAACTCAAATCAGAAATATTTTCCCAGTTTATGCGGTCATAAACCTCATTTAGCCCGGGATGAACTTTCTTGAACATCTTGCGATATGCCGCAGTCAATTCTTTTTTGGAAAAAAGCGGAGTTCCACCGAATGAGGCACGGTCTTCGAGGGTAAATAATTCGATTACCAGTGTTCGCGGAATTTTATTGATAATTATTTTGTGCTTGGATTCATGAACTGTAACGCTTGCCAGACAATGCTTACGCATCATTCGACTCGTAGTCAGAATATTATGCTCTTCACTTTTTAGATAAATTAAAACTATGCTGTCTTCGCGCTCAATACGCTGAATACCTGTTTCGCTTTCAATGTTGAACAGCAAAGGAATAATATCTTCAAGCTGCTTAGATGAGAAAGTTTTGAAAAAATAATCAGGCATTGTTTCGCGAAGCAAATCGTACCAATGTTCAAGCTTTTTACTGTGCTCAGTAATAATCTTATCTAAAAAAATATTTGTAGTTTTCATATTATCTATACCTGTCTGTAGCTTATATGGAGAATAGAATAAAGCAATAAAGTGCTTTTGTCAAGGGTGAAAAAAACAGAAAATAATAAAAATATAGCTTAGTTTAGAATACTAAAGTGGGTTAAAACAAAGATAAACATTATAAGCTAAATATCTCTCTTTCAAAGACTAGAGTTCAGTCAAGTAGAGAACAAAGGACTTACAAAGTTTGCTTATTTGAAAAAACAGTTTATTTTATATAGAATTTTTATAAATTAACAATTATTTTGTAATATAAGGATATAGGAAATGATTTTTTCGAAAAAGTTTTTAACTATTTCAGCAATTTGTTTAAGCATGTTTATCTCTTACGGAGTTTCAGCGGATACTATCGACAGTGTATTTTTCAGAGATTTTGATGACGACAGTTATTTTGTCACGGTTCCTACCTATGCCGGCAATTATCTAGGCTTAGCAATAGGTATTGTTCCATCAATTTGTATTGCTGGCGGTTTTCAATTTGCCAATTGTACACCCGCGACAGTTACCGAGAGTGGACGGGTAACTTTGGCAATTTTTGTAAAACCAATTGGTTTATTATTCGGTTTACCGTTCAAACTCACCAAAGTTATTCTTTGGACTGCCCCTAAATATGTATTCAATGGTATTTTGGAATACAAAGAACTCCCAATAGAAATAGATGGTGACAGCGGAGTCCCCGCGCAAGTCGACGAATACAACGAAAGTGAGTAATGCTTATGCGAATTTTATTATTATTTATTAGTGTGTTGATGCTTGCTGGCTGTTTTAGCATACCGCCGGGAGAAGCTCCGACTGGTTCTATTGTTCAGCCTAAACCAGCAAGGAAAGAATATACTTGGATAGCTGCTGAAAATTATATGATTACCTCGCTGTCTATGTTTTGCCTGCAACATTTTCCACAAGGCGCAAAGTTTGTTGTTGACTTCAAAAATTTAGATAAAAAAGAAAAAAGCAGTTCTCTGGATGTTTTGTGTGCCGTTCGCAACTCGGTACCGATTCGTTCAGCTAAAAAATCTGACGCGACTTATCGAGTGAGTAGCGAAATAACTAAGGGCAATATTTGGTCTATGCGCTTGATAAAACTTAAAACTAAAAAAAATGTCTGGTTTGAGCAAGTGAAAATTGAAAAGGAAAGATAGAAAAATGATTTTAATTTCATGGAACGTTAACGGTATCCGTGCCGTAGAAAAAAAAGGCTTTATTGATTGGGTGAATGGCAGTGGAGCAGATATCTTGTGTTTGCAGGAAACTAAAGCGCATAAAGAACAGCTTTCAGAGAAGCTTATAAATATTGACGGCTATCATTCCTATTGGAGTTCAGGCGAGCGCAAAGGTTACAGCGGGGTCGCGAATTATTCTAAGATAGAGCATGAAAAAACTGCAAGCGGTTTTGGAGCTCACGAAAGATTTGATTGTGAAGGACGTATTTTAGCAAGCTATTTTGATGATGTCGTTTTGCTTAATATTTATTTCCCGAACGGGCAAAAAGATGAAATACGTTTACAATATAAGTTGGATTTTTATGACGCGACTCTAGATTTTTGCGAAGAACTTCGTCAGCAGGGGAAATCCCTGATTATCTGCGGCGACTACAACACCGCGCATAATGAAATCGACCTAGCGCGTCCCAAAGCAAACCAGAAAACTTCAGGTTTCCTGCCTGTTGAGCGTGCATGGATGGATAAATTTGAGAGTTTCGGTTATGTTGATACTTTCCGCACGCTTCATCCTGAGACAATAGACGCTTATTCATGGTGGAGTTACCGTGCCGGAGCACGCCCTAGAAACGTTGGCTGGAGATTAGATTATTTTTATATCACCCCTGAGCTTTTACCAAATCTTAAGCGTGCGGAGATTTTAAGTGATGTTATGGGCTCAGATCATTGCCCGGTACTTATTGAAATAGATATTTAAAAATAAAATGCCGGATGCAACGGCTCCGTGGTTAAGCGGCGGAAAACGCTTATCGACCATCTCCAATGGTCGAAATTTAAGCGGCATTTTGCCGCGCATTAGACCAAGTCAGTTCTCGAAAAGACGAGGCTTTTTAAAAATAAGCAAAGCAAATTTTTAAAAAGATGCGAGCGTTCGAGTGGTGAAAATCCTAACAAGGAGTCTTCATGTCAAACAGCGAAATAGCTTATCATGTGATAGTCGAAGGTCGTGTTACCGGCGTTTGTTTCCGCTGGTCGGCTTTGGATTATGCTAAAGAGATTTCAAGCCTGCGCGGTTATATCCGCAATGTTTCCCATGACAAAGTTGAAGCAGTCATACAAGGTTCAGAAACGCATGTTGGACTAATGCTCAACTGGCTCCGCCACGGTCCGAGTTCCGCTCGAGTCGATAATATCCAGATAAAGTGTCGGGCAGTAAGCGATAATTTAGAAAACTTCACTGTAAAGACTTGATTTTATCTCGCTTATTTTTTCTTTTTCAGAAAATGCGGTGAATCTCCCCATTCTCCGAATCCAATGGTCTCATTGACCTTTTCGATCCGGCGTTGGAGACAACCTTTGCACATAGAGGAATTTTCGTCCAAACATGGTTTGCCGTCATAAAGCTGGTAATTCGCCCGGTATTTAGTGTCGGTTATGTTTGGCATAACGATATTCGCGCCTGCCTGAACTCCAAGTTCTCTGCCTTGCGGATTGAGAGCTTGCAGAGCGGTGGCGGCGGCGATATTCACATCCTTCAGATAAATTCTACAGGCGGCAATCATTTTTAAACCAAGCATGAATTGTTTTTCTTTATCAAAATCCTTGACCTCTTTCGCCAGCGGGGTCTCATTGTGAACAATATAAGGTCCCATGCCCAGCATATCCATATCTTCACGCTCAAAAAATAGTATATCATTGACCATGTCTTCACTAGTCTGCCCTGGTAAACCCATCATTACGCCGGTTCCGGTCTGATACCCGGTTTTTTTGAGTTCTCTGAGACAATCCAGACGGCGTGCAAAATTATGATCCGCGGGATGGAGTTTTTTGTAGAGCTCTTCGTTTGAGCTTTCTATTCTCAATAAATAACGATGCGCGCCAGCGGTGAACCAGCGTTGATAAACCTCGGGAGTTTGTTCGCCGAGTGATAAAGTAATGCCAAGTTTGCCGTCAGTTTCTGTTTTTATGCGCTTGACGACCCGTTCAATAAACGAGGCGTGTTCAGGTGATTCGATTTCGCCGCCTTGTATCACGAGCGAACCGTAGTCATTTTCATAAGTCCAAACTGCATCTTTGACAATATCATCTTCCGTCATCTTGAAGCGGTCAATATTTTTATTGCCTTTTCTTATACCGCAATACAAACAATCTTTAGCACAGATATTGCTGAATTCGATTATACCGCGGAAATATACTTTATTGCCGATATATTTCAGCTTGATCCGGTATGCTTCCGCAAAAATCTGTTCCAGAACAACCTCGTCTTCGGTTTCCAATAACAAACGCAGTTCATCAGCGGACAATTTTAGATCATTTTTGATTTTGTCAATAATTTTTTTCATGTCCATATACTAGCAACAGAAAGTTGATATTTCAAGTAAAGATTAGACCAAAATATAGAAATAAAAAAATAAAAGATATTGATTTTTGTTGCTTTTTGTGATATTTTGTGATATAATATATTTGTAGACAATTTAAGGGAGCGGGGATGAATTGGAAAGTAAGCGTAAAAAAGAAACAGCTTAAAAATTTAGATAAGTTACCATCAAAAGTACAAGATTTATTTGCTTTTTTGTTGCGAGACCTTGAATTTGATGGTCCAGAACAGCCGTCATGGAAAAATTACTCGAAACTTGAAAAGAACAAATATCATTGTCATTTGAATTATCGTTATGTAGCTTGCTGGACAGCAGAAAAAGAAACTATAAAAATAGAGGTATATTATGTTGGCAGTCGTGAAAAAGCCCCATACTGAAATAGCTTTGCATGGAGCCGGAACAAGTCAGATACTTGAACTTTTGCGCAAAAAATTTACAGTTGAAATTCTTGATGTCGATACAAGTAGTGTTGATAAGAATGATGAAACTATTGAACTGCGCTCAACTGATTGGTGGCGTAAGAATAAACACAGAATTATTGCTGGAGCTCGTTATAAAATCGATATGACCCAAAAAGAACTCGCCAAACAGTCCGGCATTCGTCAGTCAGTTATCAGTGAATACGAACGTGGCAAGCGCAGGGTAACCCTGAAAGCCGCCACCAAGCTGGCAACGGTACTCAATACCACACCCGAACATTTGATGGTGTAATTTTTTTAAGTGCATTATTTTTCAATAACGATAAAGTTTATATCCTTATTTTCGTAGTCTCTAGAAAGAGTTTCTGATTTGTCCTTTTTGAAATTTTCGCCGACGCTATAGATATAAAAACCGCTTTTATTGCTAACATTGAATCTATTTTCAATATCTTTTATTCTTTCGGGGTCAAGTTTTCCGTCTGGGATTATAGGCGTGGAATATTCTACTTTGAAATCTCCATGAAAGTATCTTAAGCTGTTGCCGTCAAAAGGATCGATTGGAACTGATTTCATAAACTCAGGAACAAGTTTTTTAAGATTTTCGGGTAGTTTGCCGTATTTTCCCTGATAAAGTTTGACTGCGCAGGCGGTTTTGGCACAGCGAAGTAATGCTATCATCCTCATTGTTCTAGTATAGGTATCAATACAATACTTAGTATTTGCAAGCATAAGCATTAAGAATAGTGAATCAGGAGTCTTTTTTTCTATTTCCTGTAGTGAACTTTTTCTTTTAGAATAATTGTCTAATGGAATATTTATAAGTTTTTTAATTAGCTCTATTTCTTTAATAATATCACTATCGCTATCTGAAATGAGGCAGATAAGTTCCAAACCAAATTTTTGTAGAAAAAGCTCCAGTTTTGTGGAATCAGGAATCCTCTGATAC
The DNA here is from genome assembly GCA_019038735.1 of Victivallales bacterium. Lineage (GTDB taxonomy): Bacteria > Verrucomicrobiota > Lentisphaeria > Victivallales > Victivallaceae > JAHOYW01. Next base: position 6,517 of record JAHOYW010000183.1, read on the forward strand.
ACAAATTTTTTAGCTGACAGAGCCAATGTCAATCCCAATTTTAATGTCCTGTCTCTACCGCCAGCAATAAGTTGTTCATGTTTATCTATAACTGTGTAAAAAGATTTTAGTTCTTCAGTGGATGCTTTAAATATATTTATGTAGCGCTGTAAGCGTTTCAGAGTAGTGGTATCGCAACCATAAAATACTAATTGAGCAATAAGTTCAGGAGATTGATTAGCGAAAGTAGCCATATGGAACATTTTTCTTAATAATCTATTTGCTTTCTGCTGTGCGTTTTCGTTTATTGCAAGTTCTGTTTTTAAAGCGTAAACCCCTACTATGTCTCGAATAACTGAACTTGGGAAAGTTGTCTCCCATTTATATTTTTTCCAAGCATAATTAAAGCGGACATAGTTGTATTTTTTGATTTGTTTTGCTTCCTCTAACAAATCAATATTTCTTGCAATATATTTTTTTAACGGAGTCAATAATGGGGGTGCGATTTTTTGATCAAGCCAAGGAGCTCTGACATATCCTTCAATGATAAGGATATTATTATTTTGAGGCTTGCGATATAACTTTTCAGCTCTTTTGAAAATTTTAGCAGCATTCTGGTTTGCGGGAACAGCTTTGTAATATTTTGAGATAAATTCTTTTGGCGTTACCGCAAAACCTTCTTTTTGTAGCTGGCTGACCGTTGAGTGAAATCGGTACTTGTTAAGGGAAACAATAGAGATAATCACAGCGATAATCAGAATTGGAAGTAGTTTGAAAATTTTTCTTACGGTCATTTACGGATTTCCTCAAATCATTAAATCAAATAATTAGATAATATAC
>JAHOYW010000024.1 GCA_019038735.1 Victivallales bacterium
ATGGAGGGCGAGACTCCGTCGAGCCGCAAGTATAGCTAGTATTCGGCTCGACGGAGTCTCGCCCTCCAAGTAAAAATTTGTCAGCTAAAAGACTAGGTGTTTACTAACCTTTAGATTGCAAATCGGTATAAAATTGAACTTATATGAATTGTTTTTACAAGCTTCGCCCCGTCACATATGAGAGCAGGTGACCTTAAAACTTATTATTTCAAAGTTAGATAAACGAATATTATTATTCATAAAGATCAATTTAAGAGGATGATTTTTATCCCCTATTATTCTCTAATTAAAATAACATAAATATCGTTTTTTACAAGCTTCTCCCCCCAAAAAACTTTTTTCGTAAACAGATAGTGTTAATGAATTTATGTATCTAAATTTCAGAATATTTTAATGATTTTTGTTTTTTGTCATGCTTATATTGTAGTGAATTGGTTTATTAAAGATATTTGCGCCATCCGAAGGCTATGGAAGGCTTAAAGTTTGCCTTTCCCCTCTAGCTCAGGCGCAGCTTACGCAAAGTCGCTCATTTGAGACGGGCGACCGTGCTTAAGCGTTTTTTTATTTTTTATGTGAGTTCTTTTTTTGCTGTATCGCAGAGTTTTTTAGTCCAAAAATCTACGTCTTTTTGTTTTTCGGCTTCCACAAGGATACGGATTTTGTTTTCGGTACCGGAATAGCGCACTACTGTGCGTCCGAAACCGTCTAAGGCTTTTTCGCAGTCTTTGATAGCATCACGCAAAGCGGTAACTTCTTCAATTGGAACTTTTTCCTGAACCATGATGCCTTCGAGGCGTTGAGGGTAAACATCCATAAAGCTTGCTAATTCTGCTAGAGTTTTATTGCTTTTAGTCATTTGTTTGAGTACGTGCAGGGCGGTAATGATGCCGTCTCCAGTAGTCGCGTAGTCCATAAAAATAATATGTCCGGACTGTTCACCGCCGATATTAAAATCATTTTTTCTCATTGCCTCAATGACATAACGATCGCCGACATCGGTTTGAATTACATTGATTCCGGATTTCTCCATCGCTTTGATCAAACCCAAATTACTCATACTGGTAACAACGATAGAATTTCCTGCTAATTTCCCGCGCTGTTTGAAGTCAAGCGCGACCATGCCGATAAGACGGTCGCCGTTTATTTCATTGCCATCGGCATCGCAAAAAATCACCCGGTCAGCATCTCCATCCAATGAAATGCTTAAATGAGCATTATGTTTTTTGACCAACTCGGCGGCGTGTTGTGAATATGTTGCTCCGCAGCCATCATTGATATTATGTCCATCTGGACTTGCCGCGGTAAGAATGACTTCGGCTCCAAGTTCTTGAAAAATAAGAGGGGCCATTGAATATGCCGCGCCATTTGCGCAGTCGAGAACAATTTTCAAGCCTTTCAAGCTATGATTATTGATTGAGCTTTTCGCGAATTCTATATAGCGTCCGCGCGCATCATCTATGCGGTAAGCTTTGCCGATTTGTGAATGTGAGATCAAATCTGAGTTCAACTCACCACTCAAGATATGATTTTCAATTTCCAGTTCAATTTCGTCAGGAAGCTTAAAGCCGTCGTGACCAAAAATTTTGATTCCGTTATCTTCGGCGGGATTGTGGGATGCGGTAATCATAATGCCGCATGATGCCCCCATCGATTTTGTTAAATGTGCTACTGCCGGGGTAGGCATTGGGCCTACAGCAATAACATCCATGCCCATACTGAGCATACCGCTAGTGATAGCGTTTTCAAGCATATATCCGGACAGGCGGGTATCTTTGCCAAGTATGGCCTTGCGTAATCCCAGACCGGACGCGCCAAAAACATGTGCTGTCGCTTTGCCCAGCAATAAAGCCAGTTCAGCTGTAATAGGATATTGGTTAGCTTTACCTCTGACACCATCTGTTCCAAAAAGTTTTTTCATATATAATACCTTGATATTTAATTTTCTGATAAAATACTTTAGTTGTAAAAAGCCCAAAAGCAAACTCTTTATCGACGCTAAAGAGCTTTAAGTTTTATTAAAAACTAGATTTTCTAATTCCTGATATGAGCTGACGGTAAAATCGGCATGTTCATCCCAGTGTTTTACATTAGGATTTTTGAAGTAACACGAAAACGCGCCGGCGGCGTTTGCGGATTGAATATCGTGAATATAATCACCAATCATAATACATTCATTCGCTTCAATTTGCCAAGCATTAAGGATATGCAGTACTGGTTCGGGAGCAGGTTTGATATATGGAAATTCACGGCTTAAAACTGGATCGAATTTAACTGCTAATTTTGCCAGCAAAGCTTCAGTGCTGCGGGCTGTATTTCGGGTAATAATTGCTAAGCGTATATTGGCTTGTGCAAAACGCTTGAGTGTTTTTTCGACACCTGCTTGCAGACTGTTATTTTCAATAGCGTAGATTTCATATTTTTCAATTATGCTCCATGCCTGAGAATGGCGCGGCTCCGCCCATGAATTTATAATTTCGGCTAAATCTCTTCCTGGAGGGATATTCAATTCCTGTCTCATTTTTTTAAAATCTATAAGCGGTACTGTCAAAGTACCATCCATATCAAATATAAGACCTTTGATTTGCATTATATCTTTATTATCTCCAAAAAAAAAGAAGATTGCGTAAGAACAATCTTCCTTGATGTTTTATTATTATTATTTCAAAGATTTCATAAGCTTAGTCATGGCACCTTCCACATGAGGAACAATGTTTTTGCCAAACGAATTTTCCTTCTCCCATAATTCAAAAAATTGTGAAACGCTAACTAAGGCACTGAAAGCTACTAAGATAACAGATATAACAGCTACTACTGCATAAAGCATAGAGGCTTCACTATTACCTTTTCTACCTTTCTTGAGGTCTTTTATTTTTTCTTGATCTGCCAAAGCACGCGGAGCTTCTGTTTTAGGTTTCATGGATTTCAATTTTAATCCGCCAGCTTTCGCCTCGGGAGCATCTGTGTCAGGAGTTTTTGGAGGTGGAGCTTTGCCGATAGTCAACTTAGATTTTTCAGGTTTTTTTGAGCTAAGCTTCAAGTTTACAGAAGAAACCTCTTTTTTCTTAGGTTCTGGTTTAGGTTCTGGCTTAGGCTCTGGCTTAGGCTCTGGTTTAGGCTCTGGCTTAGGCTCTGGCGTAGGAGAAAGTTTAATAGTCTCTTTTGATGCTTTTGCAGTAGCTTCGCTTCCGCTTGAGCCCTTTCCCTCTGGTTTTACAGCGGCGGATGGACGCAATTTTACAGTTTCTTTATTATTAACAGTTTTGGCTGCCGCAGTAACGCCCAAAGAAGGCATTGCCAATGCATCAGCTTTCTTTTTAGGACGTTCAATCTTAATAGTATCATCATTTACTGGAGCTTCAGTAACTTTCGATGGTGGAGTTAAAGCTTGAGTAGCTTCCAAATCCATATCATCAACTGGGGCAATTGTTTCAGCTGGAGTAACTGTTTTAGTTGGAGCAGCTGTTTCAGCTGGAGTAACTGTTTTAGTTGGAGCAGCTTTTGTTGCGCTGGGTTTTACAGGTTTCAGCTTAAGAGTTTTGCGGGTACTAGTGTCTGTTAAGTTATTTGAAGCACCCATAGCCACTTTAGCTTTGCCGGGTTTTACAGGTTTCAACTTAAGGGTCTTGCGGGTACTGGTGTCTGACATGGTTTTTGAAGCACCTTCACCTTCCGGGCTTGTTGCCAATATTGGAGCGGTAGCAGCTGGAGCTGGTATTGGAGCTACATTATCACCTGCGGTTTTCAAAGGCTTAAGTTTTACAGTTTTTCGAGTGCGGGTATCTACCATAGCACCAAGCGGGCCTGTCTCGGTATTTCGCATTGTCAGTGGATCAACAACCGTTTTCAATTCTGCTTTTGGAGTATCTTCCAGAGTTACTGCACCTGTCTTGTTTGCTTTAAGTTTAACAGTTTTACGAGTGAGGGTATCATCCATAGTGTCGAGCGGTCCTGTCTCGGTGTTTCGTATTGTCAGTGGATCAACAATCTTTCCACCCCCTTCTTTAGCTCCTATGGGCTTAAGCTTCAAAGTCTTACGCGTCGCAGTATTGTCCACATTAGGAGTATTGCCAGCACCAGTTGTATTTGTGTTATCAGCCATACTATAACCTCTGCGCATTATTTTTATAACGAAATATCAGCCGTACTATACTCTATCAAGCAAGATATTACAAATAAAGCGATAGACTTATTTTATTTATAATGTTTTTGGATTCGTTGTGCGATATCTTTATAATTGATATTATTTTGATAAATTTCTTTAAAATATCCCAAGGCTTTATCGTTTTGCTCAAGCGCCTCATGCGCGATCCCTAGGTAATAAAGAGCATCCATTTTTTCGTTAGACATTTCCGGCATATCCGCGAGAGCTTCAGTAAATTGATCAATTGCCATGTCAAATTGATTTTTGTTTTCGAAGCAGCGTCCGATATAAACAATACATGAGCGTTTACGTTGTGGATTTTTACGTGCTTTCTGGAACTCTTCAAGCGCGGCATCAAAATTTTCAGTTTCAAAGTGCATCAAAGCCAAATCGTAACGCAATTGTGTGTCATTAGGATAGATTTCAACACGTTCCAAAGCGTGCTTCAATCGATATTGTACACGGTGCTGTTGTAAATCTACAACTTGTTCTTCCGGAGATTCATACTGACTTGGATTTTTGGAGAGTTCTTTTATGTTTGCGTCAATATTAGAAAGGTACGCGACTTCGATAAGTTTATCAATACTTGGATCCATAGAACCGAGATTTGTCTGAATAGCAGTAAGATGTTCGATTGCTTTTTCATATTGCCCAAGCATGGAATATGCTTCAGCCAGCTTGCGTCGGATTTCCGAGGATTCTTTTTCCTCAAGTTCCTTTGTGTATTTTTCGATGAGTATTTCTGCCTGACTGTCATCATGAATAGAGCCTTCTGCAAGTTTTTCCGCTTCCTGGCTTTCTTTATCGTGGGCTTTATCCTGAGTAGAGCCTTCTGTTTCCCAGTTGGCTTTATGCATTGTCGAAAACGCAAGTGCGCTCCGCACTTCCGATTGTACTGTCAAATCATTCGGATGCAGCTTGCCGATTTCTTGAAAAATACTCAGATAAGCCATTCCATCTTTAAGTTCGTGATAGCAGTCTGCCAGTTTGCGTAAATTAACTTCATTACGCGGGGATTTATCATGAATAATTTCAAGATCATCGATGCTGATGAAGAATGCACCTTTAGCAATTGCGGCATCTGCAAGAGCATTCAATACGGTATTATTGTAAAGGTATTCACCTAAGAGTTTTTCATATTGAAGGATTGCTTTAACCGGGTCTTTTTTTGCGAGAATTCTAAATTTAGGTACTTTTATGGAAGCTTTTATTTGAGCAAATATTTTCGAGATAAAACCAAGTCCATCTGATTTTTCTGCTTCAAATTTGCGTAATTCTTGACGGGCTATTTGCAAAGTTGGTTCTTTGGAGAGAACATTCAACATTAGATCAATTGCATAATCCCAATTTTTTTTTCTGCCGGCATCTATGGCGCGATTATATATTTCCCGCAATTTGACTGTCACATCTTTAAGACTTTTTTCTTTCATCATGAGTATAACCTTAAAAGTATGTTAAATAATTAATAAAATTCTATATATACAGTAAAATACAATAGAGAGAGATATGTTAATTTCAAGTAGATAAACTGTTTATAACATAAAATAATATATTTTAGCAGTTTAAAAAACAGATATAAATATCCGAAATGCAAATCATCTGACACAAAAACACGAAAGCTAAGATTTGCCACTAACGCCATAAGGCTCGACCCAAATGTCACAGAAGATGCTAATAGGGTCGTGCGAAATGCAGGAAATACAATATTTCATCAGTTACGATAACAAGTAGCTTGCGATTTCCAAGCGCAAATAGCATATTCGCTTTGTTCAATGCGTTCGGAGAACGCATACTACTGTGCATTTCGCACGACCCTAAATAATGTTTAAACCTATTATACTAATTTTACTAAGTATTTTTTTCTTTTTCCTTAACCCCACGCCTTGGCGTGGCAAGCTTAACATTCATCACGCCTAGGGCGTGACTTAATCCTTAACACTCTTTTTCTTTTTTATGTTTTTACCTACAGTCTAACAGCCTACAGGCTATCCACCTGAGTTTTTTTGTCAATCTTATATTCTTTTCTTCCAGTAATTAGGCTCTCTATGTAAATTCATAACAGCAAGTACTCTTATTTTAGAGGATACTATTCTATAAATAATAGCGAATGGGAAATGAGAAAATTGATGTCTTTTAATGTCATCAACAAGAGTAATCCAAGTTTGTGGGGAATTAATTATTTCTTCAACGGTTTTATCTAAATCATCTAAAAATTTAAATCCCAAATCCTCAGCTTGCCTTTCATAATATTTGGCAGCAATTATCATCTCTTCCTCTGCTTTTGGATGATATATTATTTGCACATCAGTTCCTTTCTGGCTCGTTTTATCACTTCCGAATGAGGTTTACAAGACACTTTCCCCGCAGTAATTTCTTTATCTCTGCGTTGTGCTTCATCTATCCATAATTTATCATAATTAATTATTTCAACGTCATTTAAACTATCCAGTAATACATCTGCCAAAATTGCTCGTGATTTAGATGGAAGAGATAATACTCGTGTTGTAAATTCTGCTATAGTTGACATTTCACGCCTCCTTAAATAATAATGTTTAAACCTATTTTTTGTCCACTAATTTACACTAATTGTTTTTCTTTTTTAAAAACTAGCAAACCTTTTTCATTCGTGTTAATTAGTGCCATTCGTGGACTTTTTTTCAATCTTATATTTTTTTCGCATATTTTTTTGCCAGACAAGCTTTTTGCCTTTGACCTGACGCTGAAGTTTTCCTGATACTTTTACTGGTTTTTTGATTAGTTTCACAAAACGACCATAGGCTACAGCAAAATACTTAAGAGCTTGTTGATATTTTGCGGTTTGGGTATTACGATTATATTGTGCGTTATTAATATATCCCTGAGTTTTTCGCATATAAAGAAGCAAATCTTGAACTTTTTTAAGCCATTTTTTGCTTAGTCCGGTATCAGCTATAAACCAGCGATACTTCAACCATACATTAATTTTAGAACTATATGAGGCATACTTCATAGTAGTCAATGCCTTTGCATCTTTACGTCCTTTAAGAATATCATTATAACATTTCCGCAAAAGCTCCACAACTGCGTCTGCATCCAATTCATATTCAATTTCTGCATTTTTTAGTTCAGCTTTAGTTGGTTTTGTCAAGGGAGTTTGAGCAAAAACCGTAGCGGTAAATACCAACAATAGTAAAAATA
>JAHOYW010000148.1 GCA_019038735.1 Victivallales bacterium
GAACAATGCAAAGAACAAAAAATTGATTATACTGTCGGAAAATTTCCTTTTGCGGCTCTGGGTAAAGCAATGGCTATTGAAGAAACTGACGGCATGGTCAAAATCATTGCCGACAGTCAAACAGACCAGGTACTGGGAGTTCATATTATCGGAGCACATGCTACTGATTTGATCGCCGAAGCTGTTCCGGCAATGCAACTGGAAAACACAGCCAGAGAACTCGGTAGAGCCATTCATGCGCATCCGACTCTTGGTGAAGCGATGATGGAAGCGGCTCACGCGGTTCATGGTGAATGCGCACATATTCCTGTTCGTAAAAAGAGAAAATAATAATTTTTATATTCTTGATTCTTTACATATTCAGGTGTATCTTTTTAAAATAAATCAGCAATATTTATAAAATTGGAATGTTTTGAACATGCTTAAAAATAATAGAATCTTAATTGTCGATGATCAGGAAGACCTGCGCGAACAGTTAGGACAATTACTGGTCAGCAGTGGTCAACCGAATAAAACAAGTACATTAGTTCAAAGTATGCGTGAACGCTTGATGGGAATTGAGGACGAAAAACACGCTGCTCCCAAGCTTGTACCTCAATATGATATTGATACCGCCGGACAAGGCGAAGAAGCTTTCGAAATGGTAAAGGCCGCCATCGACAACAAGGCGCCTTATGCTGTTCTTTTTACCGATATGCGTATGCCACCGGGCTGGGATGGACTTAAGACTGCCAAGAAAATTCGTGAAATTGATAAACATATCGAAATTGTGATTATGACCGCCTACGCAGACCATAATCAGGGCACTATTGCCTCTGAAGTGGGAATGCCGGAAAAACTTCTTTATATCAAAAAACCATTCCAAACTGAAGAAATTTTTCAACTCGCCATGTCCTTGACTGCAAAATGGAGCAGTGAGAATCTTGAACGCATACGTCGTGGCTGGCTCGAAAAAGCTCTTGTCTGCATGCGTAGTGCAAGACATTATAGTGATGAAGAAAATTCCAATTACATTGCCACACTAAATTCCTTTTTATCATTTTTGAATGCTGAAAAAGGAACAATTGCTGAATGGGACGAAAAATTGAAAGAATGGGTTTTAAAAGGCTCTAAGAATATTGAAGATGCTTCCGCTAAGGAATTTTTCAAAACTAATTCCAAGCAACTACTTAAAAACAATACAATTCAAAATAATGTTGATGGTGTTTATGTAATTCCAGTGAAAAGCAGTGAATGCTCTGTGGTAATAGGAATTTATAATCCAAAGACTCAGACTGACCCCGAGTGGTATAAATTGCTGAATATGTTACTGATAACATCAATTGAAGGATTGGAGAATGCTTCAAAAAATTCAAAAATTTACTGTAAATCAAATCCTGCCTGTAAAAATTCATTACTTTTTAAGGAAATACATTCCAAGATGGATGAATTGCGGAAAGAACATGAATCAGATAAAACCATACAGGATTTTATCCAAAAAGTAGAAGACTTCATCGAATCTCTTAAAGAAAAAGTACATTAATTATTTGTTTTAATTGCAAGTAGTTGATCAGCCATATTAACGGCTGTCTTTGCCCAATAGTATTGACATACTAATTCTTCCGGAGATACTGGCGCGTTTGCCCATAAATCACCTTTCTTTGAACAAAAATCAAGTAGCATTGCTCCGAGGTCATCGGCACTTTCTTTATAGAAAAAGCACTCGCGTTCAGGGTGCTCTGCTAAAGCTAAGACCTCAGGATACGCTAGGCGTTCCGGCAATAAAGGATAGGCTCCCGCAGCGATGGATTCCACTACGCTTATTCCAAAAAACTCATGAATAGCTGTTGATACTACTATGTCTGCTTCTGCTAATATTTCCAGATATTTTCCCCGCGAATCAGCATATCCCCAATTTATTATTTGATCGGAAAATTCTTTTTTCGCATAAGCGAATTCCTTTGGTACGCGATGAGCTTTTTCGCCGATTACACTCAGATGGAAATCTATTTTATTTTTTCGCAACAATCTTAAAGCCCGAAAAAAGTCTTTAGGGTTTTTATCCGCTTCCCAGCGTGCCGCCCATAAAATATGTTTTGGATAATTATTTTTGCTATTTTGCTTCAGCGGAAGCTCTATACCCGGCGGGAATATTTTACTTTTCTGCCGGATAGTTTCAATTGCCGCTAAAGGTTTATTATCCGGCATTCCTTCGAAAAAACCTGCTAATTTATCGAGAAAAGTATCACGATTATATGCGGAATTAAACCAGACTTGTTCCGCGGCTAAAGCTGATTTAAAGTTCACCAGGACTGTATTCTGATCACGTCGTTCCGCATCATGAATAGGATAAACCAATTGGTTTTCATGGAAATACACTACTGCCGGCAAATTACGCAGAGACTTCGGAGCTAAGCCTCTGAACTCAGGCAGATTTAACATAGACGAACAAAAAATAAGGTCAAAATTAAGTTGATCCGGCGAGAGGGCATTCAATTTCTCAGCAAAATATATTGCCGCGTGACGGGTACGCCAACGCCAGAATTTATCAGGTAGCCCAAAGATCGTAAAATCTAAATTGCAGTTCTCCATCCATTGATCCAAAAAGGCACGGTGACTGCCGCCATAAAAAGGTTCAAGAACAAGTATTCTTCTGTTCATAATATTGGTCATTGATGATTAAAATTGTTCAGCAATGGGAATAGAAATTGTAAAACTTGTTCCTTTGCCAACTTCTGTATCTATTTTAACTTCTCCGCCGTATTTCTTGATGCAATCCAGACAGAAATGCAATCCAATACCGCGTCTACTATTATTATTTTTTGTCTTCGTGGAAAATCCGAAAAGAAACATTTTTTCTTTCACTTTATCCGTTATTCCTGATCCATTATCTTTAATTATTATAATCGCGTAGTTTTTATCATTTTGTTTTTCCGTTTTCAAGACTATACTCACGCCATATTTTTTAGTCTTATCATTTTCCGTTTCCATGGCTTCAATGGCATTTTTAATGAAATTGATAAACACCTGCGTCAGCATTGACGCATCAACCAGCACTTCAGGAACTTTATCATTCAAGTTCATTTCAATCTTGTAAGCACGTTTATTGAATGATTCGTCAAAAATGCTTATCGATGATTCGATAACTTTTTTCAAGTTGGTCATGTTTTCGGTACCCAACTCACCCATAAAACGTTGCTGCAATTCAATAATTTCGCTAATGTGAAATAACTTACTAGCCATAGATTTAAGCAGTACTGCACTCTCGCCGGTATTGTCTTCGACATGACCAAGCAATTTTTTCATAATTGCAAAATATTCTTTCCCTTGTGGATCATCCTGGAGAAATTTATCCAAACCGCCTTGCGCAAGTTCTTTTTCCATACGCGGTATAATCATTTCAAGAATAAGATTTTCCGGACGGTCATCAGGCTTCACATTGAATTTTTCAAGCAAGCCGGTAACCGCAAGTTTAGCAATTGTTACAGCATTACCAATATTATGAATAATACCTGAAGATACTTGCGTCATACCTTCTTCACGAGCAACCTGAATCTGACTTTCATATTCCTGGCGTTGCTTGAAAGCTTTAATTACTTCAAGACAGAGCGAAGCGATTTCAGCCAGACGTATTAGATAGACTCCGTCATTAGGAGATAGTGAATAAGCATCAAAATCACCTCTTGACGTAACGATAATGCATCCATAAATCTCATCATCAATTTTAATAGGAGCCATCAGTGAAAACGGAGCTTCTTTTGTAAAGTTCTCAGGGAATGACTCAGGTGCATCCTGATTAAAAAAGACAAATCCTTTCGTTCCACAAAGTTTTTTAAGATCATTTGTTGTAAACTTTGTTTTAAAGCCGCGCATGAACTCAGTATGCTTTTTTTCACGAGAAAGCAATTGACTTTCAATTTGCGCACTCACTTCCTTCAAAGGAGGAAAAGTCCCAGCCACCGAACAACCAAAAAAATAATCTTCTTCCCCTTTAAGCAGAATCGCTCCACCGTTAGCTTTCAGTGATCTTACAGTATATTTAATAAAATAGGGTAAAAATTCTTTTTCTTTGCTTTGCGAGGCGATAACTTTTCTGGATAAACGCAGAATATCAGCGGTAGCGTTACGTTCCTTGCTAACACCTTTGAACAAACTAGCCGAGATGCGTTTTGCTATAATTAATTTAGTTCGTAGAATAACGATAAATACCGCAAACAGTACTGTTAGTGTGCTTAATAGAATAAGTAGCATTTTATTAATTATCCCTTGTTATTTTTCGAAAATAATTTTTCTGCATTATACGAACTACGAACCAGCGGTGCACTGGCAACAAAATCAAATCCTATTTTTCTAGCAAATCTTGCCCACTCATCAAATTTTTCCGGCTTAACATAACGATCTAATTTCCAATGGGAATTAGATGGCGGCAAGTATTGACCAATAGTTAATATACTCACCTTATTTTTTTTCAATTCTTTTAAAGTTTCAAGAACTTCTTCATCTTTTTCACCAAGTCCCACCATTAAACCTGATTTAACAGGAATCCGACCATTTGTCAATTCATAAGCATTACGTAAAACCCGCATCGAACGGTCATAAGTCGCTTTGTCACGGATTTGTTCCGCGATACGCCTGACTGTTTCAACATTATGGTTGAAAACTGTCGGTCCTGCCTCAAGTACAGTTTTCAAAGCATCAATATTACCATTAAAGTCAGAGCTTAATACTTCTATTTCCGTTCCCGGCACTTCTTGATGCAATGCATTGATTATCGCCGCAAACTGACTGGCTCCACCATCTGATAGATCATCACGAGTAACACAAGTAATAACCACATATTTAAGTTTCATGCGTTTTACCGCTTCAACTAAATTACCTACTTCTTCCGGATCCGGCGGAGCCGGATTCGCGTTATGTGTGACCGCGCAAAATTTACAATTTCGCGTGCATTCGTCTCCAAGAATCATAAAAGTAGCAGTACCGCGATGCCAGCATTCTCCCAAATTAGGACAATGGGCACTGGCACAAACTGAATTCAATTTCAGTTCATCAATAAGACCTGCCACTTTATTACGATTTGCGCCGCAATTTACTTTCACTCTAATCCACGGCGGTAATTTTAGTCGCTTTTGCATTTATATATGTAACTTTTTTGTTATCAAACAAGTTTTATACTGCGGAAATAAGCAAAGATACGTTTGATCCGCCAAAGGCGAAACTATTACTTAAAGCATGTTTTATATTGACATTTTTACGTGTTTCGAGCACAAAATCTGCTGATTTAAATTCTTCTTCAGGATTTTCCAGATTCAAGGAAGGACTAATAAAATTGTTCTCAATCATCATACTGGTAAATATTATTTCAACCGCGCCCGTTGCTCCAACCATGTGTCCGGTTTGAGATTTAGTGCTGTTGATTGCCGGAGCGTTACCAAAAACTTCTTGTATCGCCCGCATTTCAATCGGGTCGCCGATCATTGTAGCAGTTCCATGAGTATTGATATAATCAATATCCGCGGGAACAAGACCCGCAGTAGTCAAAGCGCCACGCATAACCGCGACACTTGCGTCTTTGTCAGGCACTACCATATCAGTGGCATTACTATTAGCATAAGCACCGGAAATTTGTGAGATTGCTTTAACATTGCGTTCTTTCAGACTTTCTTCAGATTCTAAAACCATAAAACCGGCACCCTCAGCAAGGACGAATCCATCACGGTCGGCGGCAAATGGACGACTGGCTTTTTCAGGACAGTCATTATAATTTTTAGCTAAAGCGCGAATCGCGGTAAAACCAAGTGCCTGAACCCAGTCAGTCTGTTCAGCTCCACCACAAATAACAATATCGTACAAACCTGATTCAATCATTCTTGCGGCTAACATTGTGGCATGCGTGCTACTGGCGCAGGCGGCACTTATATCATATGCTTCTCCGGTGAAGCCAAAAATCAAGGATAGGTTAGAAACTGCCGAGGACGGCATTATACGCGGAACTATGCAAGGATTTATCTTGCGTAATGACATTGTTCTTAAATAAAGTTCAGTAGAACCATAAATTTCTTCATAACTGGTACCGGCAACACCGCTAATTACAGCAATACGCTTAGTCGCGATATATTCAGGCGTTAAATTTGCTTCAGCAAGAGCTTCTTCAACAGCCAATACCGCCATAACTGAATTGTGAGCCATAAAGCGTTTACGCTTACGGTCCAAATGCTGACTTTCAGCATCGGTATCGGTATTGACGATGCCAGCGACACTGCTCAATACACCTTTTTCAGCCCATTCAGGAACAAAAACCACTCCTGATTTTCCTTCGCGCAAGGCTATTTCATTAATTGCTTTACCATGCCCCAGCGGAGTAATCAAGCCACGTCCTGTAATAAAAACTTTTTTCATCTATACCTTTTATCTTTTAAATTGCTACAAGTTTTACTTTAAAAGCATACTCTAACAATAACCATTTTTATCTTAAATTCTACTGTAAAACTAAAAAAAAAAGGAAATCTGACAATTCCTTATTTAGCGAGAGTTATTTTAACCTGTACTTTTTCAGGATAAATATTCTTAACTATAATTTTATCATTGGCATTAATCCAACACGCAACATCTACGGAAAAAGTTCCTGCTGTATCCAGAGAAGATATATCAATATATGGTTTTATTGAATTGTTCTTCAATAAATCAATAGTACTTTTCAGCCCATTGAGTGTTACCGCAACGTGTGGTGAAGATAATAATTCCACCTTGAATTTACCTGCTTTATTCGGAGCTTCCAAAATATTAATCGCGATATTTTTGATTGTAACTGTTTTGTTTTGGCGAATTATTTTAACCTGCGCATTAACTTTTTTCGGAGAAATTGAAATAGACTGTTCATCTATAATTTCTGTTTTGTAATCAAAACTATCTATTAAACTGGAACTCAGAGGTATGGGAGCACTTTTTACGCTGGATATTTTTTCCAAAAGACTTTCCGGTCCGGCTACCAGCACTTCTGAAGGCTGAAAACTGACTTTATCAACCGCGTATCCCTGCGGCAAGGCATCTTTATTGGCAAAAGTCGGAACAATTTTAACTTTTTTAGAAATCTTACGATCCAGATTAAGCAATAAATCTCGAGGTTCAATACGCACAACTTTCACCCCCAGCGGAGCGGAGATATTAGTCATATTCAAGCGTAAAGTATAAACTTCGCCAGAAATATAATCAGACAGTTTTACCGAGGCTTTTATTTTGAAAGACGCGCGATTTGCTTGTTTAAGAATCCCCTTACTGCCTTTTACGATAATTGAGACTTTTGGATTGAGCTGACCAATAT
>JAHOYW010000211.1 GCA_019038735.1 Victivallales bacterium
AAATAATTATGCGCCAGCCTGATTTTGATAATATCAGAAGAATTTTAGACCGTTCCAGAGCCAAGCGTCCGACATTATTTGAGTTTTTTCTTAATCAGGAGCTTTACGAAAAACTTGTCGGTGAGTCCATGCCGGAACTAGAGGAAGAAAAAAACAGCTGGTTGATAAATGCTTTTCGTGCTGCCGGCTATGACTACGCGACTATTCATCCACCTAAAGGTATGCAGTTCAAAACAAAAGAACATGATGCGGAGGGTACATATTCACTTAATGATTATAATATTATCAGTGACCGCAAAAGTTTTGAAAACTATCAATGGCCGGATCCTGATAAATGCGACTACTCAATATATGATAAGTTAACAAAACATCTTCCTGATGGAATGAAAGCAATTGTTTGTGGTCCGGGCGGTGTGTTGGAAAATACAATAGCCTTGCTTGGCTATGACAATATGTGTATTATGACGCTTACCGAGCCAAAACTTTTAGAGGATGTATTCGCTAAGGTTGGTTCTACACTGGTGCGGCATTATGAACTTGCTTCACAATTCGATTCTGTCGGGGCTCTTATCTCAAACGATGACTGGGGATTCAATTCTCAAACTATGCTCTCACCTGAAGATTTTGAAAAATATCTTTTTCCATGGCATAGAAAAATTGCTGCCGCTTGTCATAAAGCTGGAAAACCAGTTATTCTTCATTCATGTGGTCAACTCGAAAAAATTATGGATGTGATTATCGACGATATTGGCTATGACGGCAAGCATTCATACGAAGACAAAATAATGCCGATTGAGGAAGCATATGAAAAATATCATTCCCGAATCGCTTTATTGGGTGGAATCGATTTGGATTTTGTTTGCCGCCATACTCCAGATGAAGTCTATCAGCGTTCCAGAAAAATGATAGAACGGTCAGCTGAGCGCGGTTCATACGCATTAGGTACGGGCAACAGTGTGCCCGAATATACGCCGGACGAAAATTACTTTGCCATGACTAAAGCAGCCCTTATTTAATTGAAAATTATATTTTTGTAATTTTGGCGACATTTCTGCCGTAATGTAATTTGAATACGTAGCTGCTTTGTTCGTTGAAAAGTTTTGTTTTGGGATTTAACCAGAAATCAGCGGTATTGAAGCTGGTATTTAGAATTATACAGCGTTTGATTTTTGTGTTTTTGTCTAGATCTGCTCGTTGCCAGATGATTGTTTCCTCGCTGGATTTTGTGTATTTTTGCATCTCCGCTTTGTCGCAGCGGAAACCACTGGCTATTTTTGCGAAACGACATAGCTCTAAAGATTTTTCGTCATGTTTTTTTAGGAATTCTTCCAGCAGGTCAAAACGTTTTTCCAGTGAAAGCTTGCCTTTGTGTAAATCGCAATGGGGCTTGATAAAATCACAAAATTGCATGAAAAAATTGTTTATCTGTTTATTGCAGAAACGAAATACATTTATCAGGGCAGGGGGATTATACCAGGAATCCAATATGTAGGAATATAAAGTCGCGCTAGTCAAATCTTCCTTGCTCATATCTTTTGTCTGCAATACTTGCCAAGGTGTTTTGGGATTGTACTTCAAGCCCGGCGGTGGGTTTTCGCGTAATGCTGTTCCCGGCAAGAGTTTTAAATTTTCTAATTGAATCTCGTCAGGAGCTAAATTCAGCATCATATTAATATCATTCACTAATGAGGGCAATGTTTGTTTCGGTAAGCCGGCGATTAAATCAGCATGAATTTCAAGATTATCCAATTCAAGCAATGCTTTCAAGCCTTTTATGGTATTTTCAGGTGAAGCAGTACGGCGGATTTCTTTTAAAACAATAGAATTAAAACTCTGGATTCCAGCCTCAAGATGTAAAGTTCCTCTTTCCGCTTTCGCTAGTTGTTCAAGGACTTCTGGTTTTAGTTTGCCGGGATGGATTTCAAGGTGAAACCGCATGTCGGAAAAATCTTCCGCGAAGAATTTAAGCATAGAAAGCGCACGCTCAGAATCCTCGTTAAAAGTTCGGTCAATTAAGCGTATATCACGATAGTCGAGATTATGCAGTGCCTGTAAATCTTTTTTTACCCGAGGTAGAGAGTGATATTTAACACCTCTGCTTTTAGAACTGGTGCAGAAAGAACAAACACCGCCGCAGCCGCGGCTGGTTTCAAGCTGATAAAAAGCTTTTCCACGATGAATTAAACCTTGTTGATATGGGGAGGGCAGGGTGTCAAGTTCATTTTTGTAATCCGCCAGCAGATTGTCCTGATAAGAATTTTGTTCATCAAGATAACACAATCCGGCAACTTTATTTCCTTTTAATAAATCAGGGAGCGATGACTCATCTCCACGGATGACCCCCGATATATAAAGGTTTTCCCGCAGAAATTTTTCATTATCGCCAAGGAAGCTTGGACCGCCAAGAAAGATTCGCAGTTCTTTATTATGTTTTTTGAGTTCAGCACATATTTCCAGCAAAAAATCAAGATTGAAAATATAGCCGGTCGCCAGTAAAAGCTCAGGATTATTCGCCTCAATATCACTAATGATCTCCTCAAAGGGACTTTTGATGGTCGCTTCAACATGCCCCCAGTGCCATTCAGGCGCATCCTGTTCCGCCAAGGCACGAATCAGGCAATAGCCCGGCATCGAATGCGAATAAGAGGAATTCAGTTCCAAAAATACTACTTTTTTATCATCAGTATATGTCATTAATCAGCTTTGTTTTTTAACAAATCCTTGATCTTATTTTCTTGAGAAATGGGTTCACCTCTAAAAATATAAATAAACCCATTGGATTCTTTTTGGGGAAAATAGGAGAAGAAAAACCATATCTCATCTTTTTTCATCTTTAGCTCTTTATCTGATTGAGAGACCTGTACCATTTGGTGATTTTGCCATCGAATTTATGTTTTATGGTTTCGGCATATACATGAGCTTGAAAATTCAGCAATAAAGATGTGCCTTTAATATTCCCTTTGAGTGTTTCAATCGTTTTGATTTTAATATGAAGATGCCCCCATTTCTTAGCAACTTTTTTCACATTGATAACTTTTGCTTTGACAATCCATGTCGATTCGTTTATTACTTTAGCTAATGATTGATTACCACCTGAAGCGAAACATGTAGATATTCCACATAAAAACAAGAATAGAATAGTGAATGATATTGGTGTATTGTGATTTCTTTTCTTTTTTTCCTTCATGTTTGGATATTCCTTGTTGGATATTGGATATTCATCTTTATTATTCACAAGCGAGACGCTTGTCCTACATTTTTATCCATAATATTTAATCGTCATCATAGTTATATCGTCTGACTGTGGGGCGTTAGCCGTGAAAGCAGTTATTGATTTAGATACTCCTTCGAGTATTTCCCGAGGATTGGCTCCCTTAAGTTTTTGCAGGGCGGCGTGTAGGCGTTTTGATTGATATTCTTCTCCCTTGGAGTTGAAGGCTTCTGTAACACCATCAGTATAAAAGAATAGAGTATCGCCTTTTTTTAGTTTTAGTTTTGTTATGCTGAACTGTTCTTTTTTGAGCGGTAAAGCTCCAACTATTATGCCGTTTTCAGTTTTTATTGCGTCGAAGCTGTTATCCCTTCGCAGATATGGCGGCGGATGTCCGCCGTTACTCAGCGCGACTTCGCCAGTAGTAATATCCAACAAGCCGCAAGTTCCGGTGAAAAACATACATAATTCATTATTGTGTTCCAATTCGTTGCCGACGTTTACTAAGATTTCGTCCGGTGCGAAGCCATCCTCGGCTTCATGTCGCAGTAAGGTCAATGAACGCATCATAAAAAGAGCTGCGGAAAGTCCTTTTCCTGAAATATCTCCAATAGTGAAGAAGAGATGTTTTTTATCGACAAAGAAGAAATCGTAGAAATCACCGCCGACTTCTTTAGCCGGGTGCATTTCGGCATATATATCAAATTCATCATGTTCAGGGAATGGCATGGATACATCCGGGAGCATCGCACCTTGAATTTCAGCAGCCACAAGGAATTCATTTTTTGTTCGTTCCTGATGCGCGATATTATTTCTGAGATTGTTAATTTGCTTGTTCAGCTCGATAGCCATGGCATTAAAAGTTTCTCCAAGTTCCTGAAATTCATCATTGCTTGTAATCTTAATTCGCTCATCTAAATTTCTTTTTCCAAACTCCTTGATTCCTGATTCGAGTTGTTTGATCGGTTTGCCGATATGGAGTGCAATCCAGGCAGCAATAAGCAATATGACTATGGAGCCCGTGAAAATAATTCCTAGATAGATTAATGTTTTTTCTTCAATATACTGATGCGTAGACAGAATATAAACTTTCTGTTTTTCTTTAATTTTGGCTATCGCTTTTCCGGCGGCACTATGAATACTTTTAATTGGTGTTGCAATGCCGACTCCCCAACGCCCGGGGAGGATGGGAGAAAATGCGACATCCAGATGATTGCCTTTGAATATTGTAGAGAAATTTATCTTTTTCCCTATTGTGATTTTTGGCATAATCTTATTCTTGAATTCCAATTTTTCTTCAGGAGACAGTTTCCATATAAGTTTCTTTGTAATTATATCTTCACGCGCCACAACTTCTCCTGAGGGTGCTACTAGGAAGGCAAAACAGTCTGTGCCGCGCGTTATCACAAACTCATTGGAAATCGTCTGCGGAAGTATGTTTATCATAATAACTGCTTCAATTTTGTCATTGACAACTACAGCTTGAGAAAGTGTTAAAAGTGATTTATTGTTTGCGGAAGATGGAGTTGGATCAAACCACGCAACTTCACCTTTCTTAGCTATTGCATTTTTAAACCACGGCATTTTTCTGACGTCATAATTCAATGGTACAGGGAACCAGTCGTATTTGAAAAACAAACCGTTGGGTAATGCGATTCCCATTCCAACATAATAATCATCATAAGCACAGGAATACTTAAAAGCATTGCGTATCATGGTTAATGTCCGCAAACCATTTTTTATCTCGGTCTGGCTAAGATAGGGCGGGTGATTAATATATGTAAAGTCTTCATTAAGCATCTGAGTCTGGTTTGAGCCTCCGATAAAAGCTTTGTCATCGAGACGATAATGTCCATTCAAAATAGATTTATATAGAGTAATCAAATCCTTCATTGCGGAAAGAGTCTGCCGCATTTGAAGTTGACAAATAGTCGCTTGACCATCCGCAAGCATCAATAACTGCGCATGTATTTCTTTATGCATCGCGAGACTGCACTCATGGATCGCTTCTCTTGTTATATTTTCCCCGGTTACAGTTGTGAAATCCTGCAGTTTGTACATATCGATAATCGTCAAAATTTCGGCTGTTACAAAAATGCAAAATGGTACTATCAGAAAATATAGTAAGATTCTGTTTTTTAAAGACATATTTTTCATAGTTTCCTGCCTTTGTACTTAATTGCCAACAGAGCTATATCTCTTTTTGATATTTTAGAACTGTAAAATTCTTTTAACTGTTCCAGCGCGAATTTTATTATATTGCTCTTTTTATGTTTGAAGTCGTAAAAAGAACTTAGTAAATGTTTTTGTCCGAAAATTTCTCCACGCTCATTTTTTAATTTATCAATACCATTTGTCGAGAAAAGCAAAGTATCACCGCTGCTCAACTGCAAGGTTTTTTGTTTAAATACGCCTTCCTTAACAGTATTAATCCCGAGAGCTAAAGATTTCTCTGTCTCAGGACCAAAAACTTCTCCTTCATGAATGAAAATTACCGGGACATCTTCGGCATTACTGAATACTAATTTGCCAGTCTTGATATTGAGATAAGCGCAAAATGCGGCAACGGACATATCTGTTTTATTTCTTATAAGCAAAGCATTGTTGACGTTAAGTAAAAGCTTTTCCGGGGAAATGTGCATAGAACCCAAATGGTTAAACAAGGTCATTACCTGTGACATGAGCATTGCTGCTGGTACACCTTTGCCGATAACTTTACCGATGCAGAAGAATAAGTTTTCATCGTCAAGCATAGAGTAATTATAAAAATCACCGCTGACTTCATGTGCGGGTTGCAAGTAGGATTCAATTTTGACCTCTTTGACACCTTTGAACTTAGGCGGTAGCATGAACGACTGGATATTGCCGGCTACCATGAACTCTTGTTCTATTTTTTCACGTTCTCTGATGGTATTAGATACATGTTTCATGTAGCGGGAAATTTCCTTTGACATTTTATCAAAAGTCTTATCAATACGTTCAAGCTCATCACCAGTAGCCAAATGAATATTGCTTTTAAAATCACCTTTCATAATCTTCAAAGCTTTCTTCTTTAAGATTAAAACCGGTGCGGTTATTTTGCGGGAAAAAAGAACCCCCCATATCATAACCATAATTAAAATAACTCCACTTGATATCAGATAAATTTTCAGGTTTTTAGTAAAATAATCCTTTATGTGTGCTTTGTGTTTTTGGATATTTTTATTCATTGACGATTCGAGTTTGTAGATAGATGCCGTTAAGACATCAGAGCGTACAGAGACGCCGATGCTCCAGCCGGTTATAGATACTGGAGCATATGCTATGTACAATTCAGGTTCACCGGGTATGCTTATTTTTTTTACGCCTTCTTCTCCGGAGAGCATTTTTATGGCTAATTCGCGCAAACTTTTACTTTTGCTTTGAAGTAAATTATCTTTTTTGAAACGGTCAAACCATTGCATACCATTAGTTTTCATGTTGCGGCGTGCCAAAATATTTCCTTTCTTGTCGAGCAGAAATGCCTCTTCAGAGTGAATCAGCTTCATTCCAGCGAGATTGTCGGTGATGTCTTTGACACTTATGTCTAAGCCACAAACTGCTATTATTTTACCTTCGAAATTCTTGACAGCTCTGGCGCAAGTTAATATTATTTTATTGCCCTTAGCAGAAATATAAGGACCAATCCAGACTGTTTTTCCGGAAGCTTTAACTGCTTTTTTATACCAGTCTCTTTTGAATGGTGAATAATTTTTATTAAGCTTATTCCAAGGATAACTGATATAGTATCCGTCAGAAGTACATACATATGTCATATCCAGACTGCATTGGTAGCTGTAAATAAACTTCAACAAGGGGTGAAGCCATCCGATACGAGATAGATTCTGCGTATATTTTTCTCCGCTGTCTTTTGAATAAACTACTATTCGCGACTTGCTGAGTAAGGGCTCTGGCTTTTTAGTGCTCAAAAAACGTTGTATGCTATCTTTTGAGAACGAAGTTTTTTGATCGAGCAGGTAATGACCGGACAAATTAGCCAGTATTGCCATTTTATTCTCAACGCACTCCAATTGAGTATTTGCGATCGTTGTTTGACCGTGGACTAA
>JAHOYW010000003.1 GCA_019038735.1 Victivallales bacterium
CCCGACTTGTTTGAATGGTGGTTTGATTAATTCATTCAGAACATCCGCTTGTGCCGGGAATTATCGGCACGGCAAGGGCAAATACTTTGTTTTTGAAGCGGATGAAAGCGATAAAAGCTTGCTGGTCTATAAGGCTGATTATGTTCTTATCTTGAATATGGGAACAGATCATTATTCTAAAGAAGAGCTGATTGAAGTTTTTGCGGCTTTTGCCGCGAGTGCTGAAAAGGGCGTGATTCTTGAAGATAAAGTTTTTCAACTGATAAAAGACCGTTTACCTGAAAATTTAGCTGTGATAATTTTTGATAAGGACGTATGTGGATATAAAATAGTTGACGGAAAAGCAAAAACTAAAATTAACGACATGGAAATAACTTTGCCGGTTTGCGGAAAACATAACGCTTATAATGCCGCGGCGGTGCTGGTAATGCTCTCTGAATTGGGTTACGACAATAAATCAGCTAAAAATGCCGTGGAAAATTTCAATGGAGTATGGCGGCGTTTTGATTATGCCGGACGAACAGAGCTTGGCGCGGCGGTTTACGATGATTATGCGCACAATCCTGAAAAAATAGCTTCATGTATTCGCGCGGCGCAGGAAATCGCTGGCGGAAAAGTAATCGCGGTATTTCAAGCGCATGGTTTTGGTCCTTTAGGTTTTATGTGTGATGCTTTGTTCGATGAACTGGAAAAAGTTTTACGTGATGATGATGAATTTATTTTACTACCGCCTTTCTACGCTGGCGGAACTTCCTCGTTTAAGCCGACTTCTGAGGAAGTTTTACGCTTGTATAAAAAGAATGGTAACAAAAAGTATTCCTCTTGCGTATCTCGTTTGGAGTTAAGGGAATATCTACAAAAAAATGCTAAAAACGATGATATTATTTTAATAATGGGAGCACGCGATAATTCTCTTTCAGATTATGCCAAAAGCTTGATTTGCTACTAAATGATTGCGGCGTAGCCGCTTTGGAGTGCGCAAGCCCTCTTGCGCTTTGAAATTTGATGACTTTGGTTACACGTTGGAATTTAAAAGCGGTGCAGGGGCACCGCAGTCCAAAGAGCCTTTGGCTCATGATTTTGATTTGCCATAGTTAAGAGTATGAGCTATATTACAAGGTTGCCAAAGATTTTATTTTTAACGGTATAGTTAGAAATATTAATAAAATATTATATAGGTTAAAATATGATTATAGAGATAATCGTTTTCCCAATTTATGCGATAGCAATAATTATTTTAGGATTCTTTTTTTCAAAGAGAATAAAAAAAGAGCACTTGTATAGAAGTATAAAAGCAATAACTGTTTTGGGCGTTTTTTTAAATTCATTACTGCTTTTAACAAGTTCATTTATTATTTATATCCGAAGCACAAGAGAAAATATCAATTTAGAAATTTTTTATGAATCTCTTCCATTGTCAGTTTTTCATATTAGTAGTATTTCTATAGGGCTAATTCTTGTTATATTTTTTATAGCAAAAAGATTAAATAAGAAATAATTTAGGCATTTGATAAATGAAAGATAAAGTCATGATAAATTTTATAAATAATATACCTTTGCCTATACCGGAAAAGAAGATTTACAGTCGGCTTGGACATAATCGGCATTTGACTGAAATGTCTGACGCTCAGCGGAAAAAAGTTGATGCGGCGATTGCTCAAGGTGTTTCTCTGTGTCGGTTGCGTGCTGTCTGGGGACGTTTTGAAATAAACAAGTGGAGTGCTGAACGAGTTGAGTTTGGCGATGGCGATGTATTTGAAAGCACAAAATTAGCGAAACTTTTGGAAGGATGTAAATCGCTGGTACTTTTTGCGCTAACAGCCGGGGCGGATATTGTTGATAGAACCTCGGAATTATCAGGGCAGGGTGATGGTGTGGGAGCTTTGGCTTGTGATGCCGCGGGAAGTGAAATGGTTGATGCCGCCGCCGAGTGGCTTCAGCAATATTTGAAGCAGCAATTCAAACGCGGGAACGAAACTTTGACAAAACGGCGTTTTTCACCGGGCTATGGTGATTTGGAATTGGAAAATCAGGCTATCTTATTTAAATTGCTTGATATTGAAAAACTTGGAGTCAAATTGACAGATGACTTTTTGATGATACCGGAAAAAACTGTTACGGCGATAGCCGGAATAAAAAAGATTAATTGAGAGAGTATATGAGCAAGAAAAAATTTAATGATCTGATAAGCAAGAAAGTAGTTCTTGTTGATGGGGCGACTGGAACAGAATTTATCAAACGCGGTATGCCGCAGGGGATTTCACCTGAACTCTGGGCTTTGGAAAATCTTGATGCCGTGCATGAAATACATAATTCTTATATAGATGCAGGTTCGGATATTGTTTATATTCCCAGCTTCGGCGGCAACCGGATAAAACTTGAAGAATTCGGACTAGCTGACCGCTTGTATGAAATGAATAGTTCTTTAGCGAAAGCTGTTAGAGAAAATATTGCCGGTCGGGCTTTGGCTTTTGGTGATCTCGCACCTACAGGAAGATTTGTTGAACCATTTGGCGATTTAGGCTTTAAAGATGCGGTAAATATTTATAAAGAGCAGGTAAAAGCTTTGCTTGACGGTGGTGTTGATGGTTTTGCTATTGAAACCATGATGGATATTCAGGAAACCCGCGCGGCGGTACTGGCGGTAAAAGAAACTTGTGATCTGCCAATTATTGTAAGCATGACTTTTGAAGAAAATACGCGTACTTTGACTGGTAACGATCCTTTGTCAGCTCTTATTACTTTACAAGCGTTGAGGGTTGATGCCTTCGGCTGTAATTGTTCGAGTGGTCCAAAAGATATGATCGAATTGATAAAAACTATTAAGCCATACGCAAAAATACCTTTGCTGACTAAACCCAATGCCGGAATGCCTAAACTTATTGACGGTAAAACGGTTTTTGATATGGGTGCTGATGAATTCGCCACTTATGTTGAAGAACTGGTTGCCGCCGGAGCCAATATCATCGGTGGCTGTTGCGGAACGACTCCTGAGCATATTAATGCTCAGGCGAATGCCGCTAGAGATTTAAAAGCTGTCATGCCGCAAGTAAAAGCTGTCAGTGCAATTTCCGCTCCTCACGCAAATTGTTTATTAGGGCAGGAGCAGCCTTTTAAAGTCATTGGCGAACGCATCAATCCTACCGGCAAGAAAAAATTACAAGCGGAACTCCGGGATGGAAAGTTCGGGATAGTCAGGCAGTATGCCGGAGAACAACTTGCGGGCGGAGCGGCTATTCTGGATGTGAATATGGGACTTTCGGGTATTGACGAAAAAACCATGATGCTCGAAACTATCAGTTTATTGGCGCAGGGAACTGCTCTGCCATTATGTATAGACTCGACTGATAGTGAAGTTATTGAAGCGGCTCTCAGGCTTTATCCCGGACGTGCGCTGGTCAATTCTATTTCCGCTGAAAAAGACAGACTTGAAAAAACTTTACCCATCGCCGCCAAATACGGCGCGATGTTTATTCTCCTGCCGCTGAATGACGAAGGCATTCCTGAAACGGCGGATGAACGCATTGCTTTGGCGAAAGAGATTTTTGCGGAAGCTCAAAAATATGGCTATGAGCGTGAGGATATTGTTCTTGATGCTTTGATTATGACGGTTGCGTCTAATCAGTCCGCGGCAAATGTCTCGCTGGACCTGATCGAATGGGCGAGTCGCGAACTCAAAGTAAGTAGCGTTTGCGGTTTATCAAATGTCAGCTTCGGTATGCCTGAACGTAAATGGATTAACGCTGCTTTCTTGGGAATGGCTATGGGACGTGGTTTGAATATGGCTATCGCGAATCCATCGTCAGAAATGTTAATGTCCTTGATTGCCGGTGGTGATGTGCTCTCCGGGCGCGACCAGAAAATACACCGTTACCTTGATAAATTCAGTGCTATTAAGCAAAAAACTCAAAGGTCTAAAAAAGAAATCCTTGATCCGGCGCAACGAGTTTTTAACTGTGTGGTCGAGGGGCATGATGATAGCATTTCTGATGCTGTCATAGCGGCGCTTGCATCTGGTATTCAAGCTAAAGCTATAGTTGATGATTGTTTGATTCCAGCTATTAATAAAGTTGGTGATTTATATGACTGCAAAAAATATTTTCTCCCGCAACTGATCATGGGAGCGGATACTATGCGTAAAGCTTTTGAAGTGCTGGAACCGCTTCTCGCCGAAGATCAGGATAAACCAGCAGAAAAAGCTGTAATCATTATGGCGACAGTTGAGGGTGATATTCATGATATAGGTAAAAATATTGTCACCTTGATGCTGCGCAATTATGGTTTTGAAGTAGTGGATCTGGGCAAAGATGTTTCAGCGGCAAAAATAATTAATGCCGTCAAGAAACACAAGGCGCGGATAGTGGGTTTATCAGCTCTAATGACTACGACCATGATAAATATGGAAGAAGTCGTAAAATTAGCTAAAGAAGAAGGTCTTTTTTCTCTGAAAATAATGATTGGCGGAGCAGTCGTAGATAAAAATTATGCCGAGCAAATCGGGGCTGACGCCTATGCCGCGGATGCCATGGAATCTGTAAGATTAGCAAAACGATTCACAGAATAGAGTTTTCACACTTGTTTTTGCTGGACTTGTTTGCCGGCGGCAATAAATAATATAATTCCGCCTAAAGACGCAAGGGTAAATACAATTCCCCCGGCGATATATTGTTCCCTGACAAAAACTAAAATTCCTGAAGCTATGGACATTAGTATAAAAATAATGGAGAAAAAGAATAATCTCCAATGAATTTCATTTTTTATCTTAGCGATAATAATAATTATATTTAATATCGGTACATAGCGCAGTTTTTGAAAGATTTTCGCGGGAATAAAAATATTATACATATAAAGACCTGCGAAAATAATGACGGCAATAGTTATATGTTCTTCATTATTTTTCATTATTCCCTCTGTGGCTCCGGCAAAAGAAAGTAAATAAAGCATGAGTATAATCATATATTTCGTACTTGCTAAGACGCTCAAAATCAGGATAAAAAGGAAATAAATAATATTTAATCCCGGAATGAAAGGCAGCAAAAATAAATAATTAAATCCTGCCGCCGTTGGAGATGTTTCTTCTTTCTTTTTTGGTTTTCTGACGGTTTTTTTCTTTACTTTAGGCTTTATTAATTTTTCCAATGCCTGTTCCGCTTCTTCACAGGCATCGCAAAAAGCATTAAAATCACTGTCTATATCAAATTCCGCTTCGTGAATAGCCTGATTTCGGAGAGTTGCAATAAAACGCAGTTTTTTAATCAATTCAAGTTCAAGTTTTTCTTGAATACTGGAAATCAATTCATGCATTCCGCGCCCTTCGGCATCAAGCTTTTTCAGCATAGCTTCCAAGTTTTTAGAACGTTCGACTATTTCACCGATTTGAATCTTTTTTCCCATTGAGTTTCCGTACTTTAGTAGTTACTGTAAAATATAGTGCATCTTTAGCAGATTTCAATCAAATTCCGAGTTCTTAGCCTCTTGTATAATGGATTATTTTTGAAGTTAAATAAAGAAAATGCTTAAAATTGTTTGCTTTTTTGGTTTACGCGGTATATGCTTATAATATAGTAAGTGAATGTCTTTTAACTTGACTGTCTATGCGGGTGCGTTTTAATCCACTTGTCGTTTTCCAGGGGGGTATGACAATTGTATTTTAAAAAAATAGAATTTCCTGAACTTGAGTCTTCTATAGATACTAATACATCTAATAACGGAGCACAGTCGATTTTTATTGACTTCGACAAGGCTGGTGGAGCTTTTTACGATAAGAATTCTCTGAGTATTCATACTAACTTTAATACTAATTCTACTACTACTAATAATACTAAAAACAGCTCTAATTTTAGTTCAGAAGCTCAATTTCAAATTCATACTGACTTAAATAGTGCTTCTGCAGGTATGGGGCTAAAGCTTAATACAAGAGAGCTTGCAGGCGGATATTATTCTACGGTATCCCTTGGTGACTCTGGCTCAGAAATCAGCAGATATGCTTCATCTTCCGCTTCGTCTGAAACTGTTACTGTCAGCAATGAAATCAAAAAGAAGGAAAGCTTTGTTTTTTCCAAAGATTCATCTCAACTGCTGCTTCCCGGTCTTGAGCTGGCAGATTCGGATGTAGTTTTGCGCGGAACACAAACTATTTTTCTTGACTTTGATGGTGCTAGCAATGTTTCTTATGATAACGATGCGCTGGATATCCACATTAATCTTTCTTCTATAAATGATTCCGGTTTGAGTGATGAAGTCCAATTTCAAATCATGACTGATTTGAACAATACCTTTGCGGGTACTGGTGTAAACTTTAGCATAACTTCGCCATCAGGTGGAGAGTATTCTACTATCTATGTTGGCGGTGATGGTACAGAGTTCTCAAGATATGGTTTCTTTGACGGATTATCCGAGACTATTGATATCGGCAGTGTGATTAAAGATGACAATGCTTTTGTTTTTTCAGATAAATTTTCCTCAACTAGTGCTATGACTGAAACGATTGCCCACGAAGCTGCTCATCTTATTGGTTACCAACACACAGCAGATGATTCAAGTGATGAAATGAGCGATTTTGCAACAGTAAGCAGCTTTGCTCAAGGTTCAAGAAAATTCATCGCAACAGATGGCGCGACCTATGATACTTATGGCTATGCAGTTGCTGCTTCAGGCTCCCATGTTGTTGTCGGCTCTTTTGGTGACAGTGATAATGGTTACGATTCCGGCAGTGCCTATGCCTACCGCTGGGACAGTCAATCTTCATCTTATACTGAATATAAAATTAATGATTCTGTAACTGGTGCAGAAGATAATTGGTTTGGTTTTGCTGTTGACAGTTATGGAGATTCAATCATTGTTGGCGCGGATTGGGGTGATGGCGTAGTAGAGGATTCCGGTGCCGCGTATATTTATACCTGGGATAGTCAGTCTTCATCTTATAGTCAAGAAACACTTAGCGCATTTGACGGCGCGGAGGATGACGCCTACGGCGATGCTTTAGCTATGTCAGCAAATGTTGTGGTAGTTGGAGCTTACCTTGACGATAACGCTAATGGTACTGATGCCGGCAGTGCGTATATTTATCGCTGGGATGATGTGGATTCCTATGATTATGAAACCAAGCTTACCGCTTCAAATGGTGCTGCAGGTGGTTATTACGGCTACTCTGTCGCTGTTTCCGGTGATCATGTAGCAGTTGGTGGTTTTGGATTAAATAGTGGTGGCAATCCTGGTAACGCCTATGTTTACCGCTGGAA
>JAHOYW010000230.1 GCA_019038735.1 Victivallales bacterium
ACTTGCCGTTCATCAACAAAAGAAGCGTTTCAAGGCACTCGCAGTCTTTGCTTATCCAATGGAACACCACGCTCAATTCAAATCAAAGGAAAAGAAAGAAAAATCTTAATTTCCGGTTCAGCCTATACGTCAAAGCTAATTGTATTAAAGCCGGATACGATATATAAATTAAGTTTTTTTGTAAAAATCACAAAACAAATTGACAATGAAATGAATTTCCAAGGAATAGGAGTCTCTTTATCTTTTATGGATTATAAGAAAAAAGCTATTCCAGGTGGTTTGTTCAGTGCTCTTTATTCGATTAACGCAATAATGCAGGAAGAATACCTTAATAAGTGGGTCTATGTAGAAGCATACGATATCACAGATCAATATACACATTTTGGTCGTATCAATATCACTAAAAAGATATCAGGTATTACTTATGTTGACATGCTCGAACTGCGCGAAGTTAAAGAGCGTGATTTTCCAGAAATTATTGTCGAAGAAATCATCAAGATTAAATAGCCTTATTCATGAGTTTTCTTCGTAAAAACCTAGGGCTTTGCCCGTGATAGTTTTTCACCATTCTGGAGAAATAATGAATATTATTAAAGCCGACCATTTGAGCAATGCCGCTAAGACTTAAATTGGGATCAAGCATTAAATAGGCGGCCTGCTCCATCCTAACGCTAATCAAATATTGAATTGGTGAACAAGAAAAATAGTGTTTGAATCGTTTACTGAAATGAGCGAGCGAGACCTCAATCATCTCTGCCAGCTCCGGGATCTGGATTGGTTTTGCGTAATTATCGGAAATAAACTGCTTCACCATTAAGTATTTTTGCGGAATACGGGGAACTATATCCTTAGTGTCAACATCCCGCGATATTGTCCGCAAAAGATTCTGCAGCAAATTACGTATTATTCGCATATCGACAGGATCATATTCTGAAAGCTCCCTGAAAATGGCATCATAAGTATCCAAAACAATTTGACGATTTTTGATAGACAGTGCCTGATTGCAGGGGAAGCTGTCCAGACATTCTTCCGCAAAGGGACCGCCAAAAATAATATAACTGTTTTCCCACTGCTGCTCATTGTGCCCCTGTCTGATGGGGGTTCCTTTTGTCCAGGCGACCAAAGTATCGGAGCTACAGTCTTGGTGTCCATTTTTATCAACAACTTGAATTGGTCTATGGTAATAGGAGAAGAAACAAGCCTTATTTACATAGAATGCGTTAAGGTTGTTTGGCGGCATCAAATGATGCAATACAATTTTCTCTATCCAAAAATCTCCTTTGCTATCTTCAGGATGACTTATATATGTACGAAAAGGATTCATAAGACAAAATAGTGCAATAATAATACAATAAAAGATTAAATAGCGACACTTAATAACATAAATATACAAGTAATTAACATATTTGTCTATTTATTTCTTGAATTTTTTGGTCTATATTTAAGAACAAGCGTCTAATAAGTAGCGAAAAGAATATAATAACATAAGAAGGAAAATAATTATGTGGAAAAGTAAAGCGTTAAAGTTTGCAGAGTTAAGAAACTATATTGATACGATTCCGGTTATTGAAACCCATCAACATTATGTGGGAATCTGCCCAAAAGATGAAGAGCTCGATATCCTAGCTGTATTATGCTTGGGATACCATCGCAGCGACCTTTGGAGCTGTGCTGACGATTTCGCGAATGACGTATGTGCTTATATTTCTGATAAGGAAGTCGCATTTGATAAACGTTTTAAAACATGGGATAAGTACTGGAAACGAACCCGTAATACGGCTTATGCCAAAGCATTCTTTGAGGGCTTTAAGGCTTGCTGGGGAATTGACGATCTAAAGAAAAGTACCCTCATCAAACTCCAGGAACGTATGCGCAGGGAGCGGGACAGTGATTTTTATCAGAAGATGTATGAAAAATTCAATATCAAGGCGATGATAGTCAATGTCGAACTCGTTGATATTTTAGAAAAAAAAGTTGACTTTTCCCCGATTTGCCGATTTGTCTTTGACTTGCCAGGCTATCATTCGCTTTTCAATATTAACGACATCCGAAAAGCTCATTTGAAAAACGAACAGAAACGCGCCATCATATCTCTGGATGATTACCTGGAAGCATTTGAACTTTACCTGAAAAAAGCTATCGAATTTGGTATTGTCGGTATAAAAGACCAAACCGCCTACCGTCGCTGTATCAATTACCGGAATGTGGCAAAATCCGATGCTGAAAACATATTTAATAAGATTATGGAACGCCCCCGCGATGCGTTCGGCACTGAGGAAATCCAGCCGCTGGATGATTTCCTTTTTCATGAATTTATGAAAATGGCGGCAAAATATAAGCTGCCGGTTCAAATCCATACGGGACACATGGCGGGAATTCGTAATGATATAATGAAAACCAATCCAGCCCATTTAACCAGCGTACTGGAACTGCATCAGGATGTTAGCTTTGACTTGTTTCACGGCGGCTGGCCGTTTATGGGGGAATATCTATTCTTGGGGAAAAATTATCCAAACGTAAACTTGGATATGTGTTGGTGTAATTCAATCGACCCATTATATTCTGTCGAATTCTTCAAACGTGCCATCATGACGGTTCCACAAAGCAAAATATCCGGTTTTGGCGGTGATTGCGGCAGCATTGAAGTCCATATCGGCTATTTGATTCAGGCGTGCGACAATATCGCCATCGCGCTCTCTGAATTGATTGACTCCGGCTGGCTTGACCTTGAAGAAGCAAAACAAGTCGCCGTTGCCTTGCTACACGACAATCCGGCAAGGATTTTCGGGATAAAATAATTGGTATTAATTTGTTGTTGCGGGCAATTCCGTGGCTTCAATGATAATTGGAGCCTGTATCGTTTTGAGCCTTTCCCGGTCAAATTTTTCCGCGGCAGTCGGAGTCAAATCATTGATAGTTTTTGCTTTTGAAGGCGCGGAAAGCATAAATACAGCAAGCCCTACTAAAGCAATAGAAAATACCAACGCTCCTAACAAGAGCCAGGCAAAATGACGTATCTTTTTTTGATTATCTTCATCAACTTCATGATCAATATTAATATTTTCGATTAAATCAGGAGAAAAAGAACTGTCAAGCTTAGTTTTTAGTTCATTGATAATAGCTGCGATCTCATGTTCAGGAACCTTATAACACGAACAAAGTTTACGGGCATAAGCTAAAATATAAACAGATGGCAGTTCAAGACGAAGTTTTTCCGCCTCAAGAAGCTCAATATATTCCGCCTTGATCTTCGTTGTCTGTTCAACTTGAGCTATGCTGTAATCATTTTTAAAACGCATATCCTGCAAAAATTTACCAAAAGAACCAACTCCTAAAGCAAGATGACCATCCTCAAAATCCCCAGAAGATTTTTTCTTCTTCTTGCTTTTCTTTCTGGCTTCCTCTGTTTTTGCAACTTTATCTTCCTTAACAGGCTTTAATGCACCATCAGAACTTATGTCCAAATCCAATGACAATTGTTCATGGATATAGTCGTTTTCTTCTTTTGCTTCTTTATCTTTATCAAATAAATCCATTATTACCGATCTTCAAATTAGGGATTATCAATTTCATCAAAAACGAGAATTTCACGTTTAGAACCACCTGGCCCGGGAGGACCAACAATATTTCGCTCTTCAAGGGTCTCTATTAATTCAGCCGCGCGATTATAACCAATCTTTAAACGCCGCTGTAAATAACTGGTGCTGACTTTTTGTTCCATTACAACAATTTCCAAGGCCTGCGCGAGAAGCTCGCCATCTCCAGGATGTAAATATTTTTTAATAATCGGAGCGACGTCAGGGACGTCGTCAATAGATGCTTCCCCTGTATTATCACCAGAGAAGCCTTCTCCTTGGCTCTGCTCTTCTTCTGAAATAATTTTCTTGTTAAATTCCTGATCAGCCTGACCCGAAACAAAATCAACTATTTTAGCAATATCCGCATCTTCCACCCAAGCTCCCTGAATACGCTCAAGCACCGCTGAACCCGGAGGAACTAATAACATATCACCGCGCCCCAAAAGAGTTTCAGCTCCTTTTTGGTCAAGAATAACCCGACTGTCAACGATTGAGCCAACCCGGAAAGCTATGCGGGTCGGCAAATTAGCCTTGATTACACCTGTAATAATATTAGTTGACGGACGCTGGGTAGCGATAACTATATGAACCCCGGCGGCACGACCTTTCTGGGCAATTCTAGCAATAGATGTCTCTACCTCAGCTTTAGAATCGGTCATCATAATATCAGCTAACTCATCAATAATAACCATTAAAACCGGCAGTTTTTCAGGTATAGGCTTACCGTCCTTATCGAAAATCAACTCCGTTCCTATATGGCGGGAATTATATCCAGATAAATTCTTAACTTTAGCTTTAGCCAAAATGCGGTATCGGGTTTCCATTTCGTTGACAACCCAACGCAAAGCAATTGGTACTTTGTGCGGATCATTGACTACCGGAGTAATCAAATGCGGCAGAGTGGAATACATTTCCATTTCCACAACCTTTGGATCAACCATTATTAAACGTAAATCTTCGGGAGAAAATCTTAATAATAGACTCATAATAAGAGTATTCATGCAGACACTTTTACCACTTCCCGTAGCTCCGGCAATCAAAAGATGCGGAGCTTTTGCCAAGTCCAGAATAATAGGTTTGCCGCCAACATCCCTCCCCAGTACAACCGGAATTTCTGACGTAGTCTGATTCCATTGCGAACTTTCAAACATCGAACGTAAATAAACAGCTTCCGCCTTGGCATTCGGGGCTTCTACGCCAACTGCGTTCTTACCCGGAATAGGAGCAAGGATACGAATACTTTGAGCTTCCAGTTCCATAGCTATATTATTGCCGATATTAGCAACTTTTTCTACTTTAACTCCGGGAGCCAGCGTAACTTCATAACGAGTTACGCGTGGACCGCTGATAATGCCGGAAACTTGTCCATCAACATTAAAACTTTCCAGAGTCTGCTGAAGAATTGAACGACAACGATCAATATCAGCACTGCTCTCTCCACTGGCTTCAGGACCTTTAGAAAGCATCGTAACTGGTGGCAAAATATATTCATTCTGTTTTTTGGGAGTCGCAAGCGCATCACCTTTTACGGTTGAATGAATAGCCGGCTCCGCACTGTTCAGCTCAGAGTCGGGAAGCGGTTTCACTTCCGGCTGTTTTACAGCAGTAGATTCTTGACGCAAATTGAGTAATGCTTCTCGAGAATCTTCTAAATTTTCATTTATCGGCACAGGAAGCGGAGTGGGCAAGGGACTGTTTTCTTCATATTCATCATCTTTCTGGAAGCGTTTGGCAAATCCATTCACCGCGACCGCGGCTCCGGGAGCCTTAGCTACTAAAGCCCTAGCTACAACGAGCCAGTCAGCAAGCCAGATAAAAATCAGTCCGGCAAAAACAAAAACGCCGGCAATAACAAGCGTTCCGACTGTACCGATAAAACGCCGGACATAGCCAGCTGGAATACCCTCCGCCAAAGATGGAGGAGCAGCTAGAATTTGTCCAATCACACCTCCGGAAAGAGCTGACTCAGGCATGCTTGAACGACCTATTCCAAGTTCATCGGTCAGATTAACAAAGCTTTCCGGAGTACTCGCAAACAACACCGCTGTACCTAAAATAAGCACTAACAAGGCTCCTGAATAAGCTTTCCGGGAAGTAGGATAATGAAGTAGAGGACGCAAGGCACAAATAACCAGCAGACCAACAATCGGAAAAGCCGCGACTCCAAAAAAGTAAAAACAGTAACGAGAAAAATAAGCACCAGCATAGCCGATCCAATTTTGTATCAAGCCCTCACTACCGCCGTCAAGAATTGAATTGTCCGCCGCGCTATGAGAAAGCAGAGACAAAATAATCAATAAAGTAGTGGCAAGATAAAATGCGTATCTCAATTTAAAGACTCCACCTTCCAATGTTTTTCCGCTTTCTTTATTGTCTTTTGTCTTTGTCATATAATAAATGTTTCTATATATATTAATGTTTGTTTATTAAAACTCTTTCAATAAAAAAAGAATCACTATAAATAATTACAATCATTTTGCACTATATTCAAGGCGTATTGCATGCTATTTATCAATAAAAATTTGTTAAAGTGGAAAAATGGTTATATTTTATTAGAACAAGTTATGTATAATATTATTTTTATGGAGTGAAAATATGAAAAAAAGAATATCATTATTAAAAAGATTTTTCAATGTTGATCTTTGGGAAATAAATTTGCGAAGTTTATCAGCGTTCCGCGCTTCATGTATAAAATTAGTGAGAATACTGGTTTTATCAATCCATGGTTTTCTGGTAGATAAGTGCCCCTTACAAGCTTCGGCTTTAACTTTCTATACTATTTTTTCGATAGTCCCGCTTGCGGCAATAACTTTCGGCATCGCCAAAGGTTTCGGACTGCAAAAAAAATTACAGGCTGATTTAAACGCAAATTTTGCTGAATATCAGGAACTACTTAATAAATTATATGATCTGGCGGAGAAAGCTTTAGCTAAAGCGCAAAGCGGAACTATTGCTGTCATAGGTCTGGTAGTGTTATTCTTCACAGTAATCAAAGTCATCGGCAATATCGAACATTCCTTTAACGATATTTGGGGAGTAAAGACTGCCCGCTCTTTATTCCGAAAATGTGGGGATTATACAATTTTACTTGTAGTCTGCCCGGCTCTTCTTTTATTTTCCAGCGGTGCGACGGTATATATAGAAAGACAAATATCACGTTTTGCCGACTCAGGATACATGTGGGAGTCTTTTGTTGGACCAATTACATTGTTGAGTATCAAATTTATCCCTTTCTTTCTTTCATGGGTTCTATTCACCTTTATATACAAAACCATGCCCAATACCAGAGTTAAATTTTTATCAGCGGTTTTTGGAGGAATTGTCGCCGGTACATTATTTCAAATCTTACAACAATATTATATAATACTCCAACTGGCATTTTCGCATCAAAGTGCTATTTACGGAAGTTTTACAGCGGTTCCATTATTCCTGCTCTGGCTGCAGTTAAGCTGGTATATCGTACTCTTGGGAGCCGAACTATCATTCGCTCATCAGAATATTGATACTTACGAATGTGAACCATACGCGACAATCACCAGTGACGCCCAGCGCCAAAAACTTTTAATCAAGATCTCCGCTATAATAGTTAAGAATTTTATT
>JAHOYW010000274.1 GCA_019038735.1 Victivallales bacterium
AAGCTACCCCATTCGAATTCTATTTTATCATTTTCTTTCTCGTTAAGTAGAATTGTTTTTCCCATGTTTTTCCCCTTTTTTTTGTTTTGTCTAACAGATTTTAGGCTACTAGAAAAGTTTTAAAATATTTATCAATTCTCTGCAAATATGCCTAAATAGACAACTTTTGTCGTAATAGGTTGCAGGCAATGTTCTTCAATGGCATCAAAATATAATGAATCACCAGGTCCTAATGTGTATTCGACACTACCTACCTTATAATTCATACTCCCCTCCAAAATATAAACAAATTCTTCGCCGCTATGAGAAAGCAATTTTTGTTTGACTTTACCTTTTTCAGCAACAAACATGAATGGCATAATTTTTTTATCCAAACGTTTTGACGCAAAAGTAAAGAAAAAATATCCCATATCAGTTTTTGTTAGATTAGTAGCTTTTGCTGCTGGAGTAAAAACTGTTCCAACTTCATCAGTTTCTTCCAGTAGAGTTGTCAATGAAACTCCAAGTGCTTTGGCTATTTTAGAAATGGTTGCAACCGGAGGAGATGTTTTGGCAGATTCTATCTTTGATAACAAGCTTTTGCTAAAGCCACACATATCAGATATTTCCTGTAACGTGCTACCATGCTGTTTTCTTATTTTTTTTATTCGTTGCCCAAGTTTCATATACACCTTCCTTTTTGTTCTACAATGTTTATTATAATTCAACATTGTTGAATTGCAATGAAAGAAAATAAAATTCAGCGATAAAAATTTTAAAAATCCCCCCTTTTATTGACTCTGAGGGGAAATATTAAATTTTCAGTAGCTACTCAAATATTAAACATCCAAATAAAAGCGGTTGGTGAAACGAGCCATATGTGCATGACAACGAACCAAATTCCTTGCCTAGAGGATATTCTCCTCGCTCGGAGCCATACCTGCTTTTTACTTCGCTCGGGGTCAAACCTGCTTTTTAGCTTTTTTGTATGATTATTTTATGATTCTAAATCATAAAATAAAATAATGCCGGCCTAGAGACCGGCGCTCCCAGCTTTTTCTTCTCTAGTTCGGGCTTGTCCAGAATGAAGACCAAATATGCCATTTAGACGCACATCGACTGGGTTTGGAATAAGTACGGACTACTTTTTTTCTTTTTTTAACTGCTCCTTACTCGAAAAACTCATTTTTTTTGCTATATTATTGTCTTAGTTATAATATTTTAAATGAGAGCTGTTTATGATTTATAAGATTTTGGCTTATATGCTTAATGTTTGGGAAGATTTTGTGGATTACATGATGATGGGATTTTATGCCCATGTTATCCCTGATTGGCGCTTTATTTTATGGGTGTTTCTGATTGGCACTTTTCTTTTGGGTAGTGCTTTTCTTACGGCGACGATTGCTGAATCGCGAAGACATAAAATGAAATTTCATTTTATGCTTGGTCTGATTGCTCCATACATTTATCCTTTAGTTTTAGCTTTTCGCCTCAAGGTGGCTCAGGAAGCTATGGATATTGAAGATGAAATCGATCCGCTCAACAGCTTATCAAATTCTATGAGCGCAAGATTGAAAAATATTCAGGATGAACAACAAAGTAAAAGAGATAAAAAAATACAACGTCTTGCTCCTAAAGAAGAAGCGGCTGAAGAAGAACAAAGGGAAGAAATTGTAGAAGAAACGGTAGTTGAGAATGAAGAAGTTGTTGAAGAAGCTTCAGTTTTTAATCAGCGTTATTTTCAAGAACTCGCGGTTGACAGTTCCGGCGCTAAGTCCGGCCCCTTCAATTTAGTTGTCTTGAACGGCACACGCTTTAAAATTGCGCAGATAAAAAATATTCAAGTGGATATGGCAAGTTTTGAAGTTGAAGTCAAAGGTAAATTGAAGAATATTCGCATAAAATATGATAATATAGAAAGTTTTGAAAAAATATAAAATAACAGGAAATAACAATGTTTGAACCAGTAAATAATCATCCTGCATTCGCGAAAATGGAAGAGGAAGTCTTAGAGTTTTGGGAAAAAAAACAGTGCTTTGAAAAATCTTTGGAAAATCGCAAAGATTGTGAAGAATTTGTTTTTTATGACGGTCCTCCATTCGCGACCGGATTACCGCATTACGGACACCTGTTAGCGGGAACAATCAAGGACGTTATTCCTCGTTATCAGACTATGCGCGGCAAATATGTCGAACGTACTTTCGGCTGGGACTGTCACGGTTTGCCGGTCGAAAATGAGATGGAAAAAGAACTTGACCTGCGCGATAAAAAAGAGATTGAAAAATATGGCATCGGTAAATTCAATGAAGCTTGCCGGGGCATAGTCCTGCGTTACACCGCCGAATGGGAACAGACTGTTAAACGCATGGGGCGCTGGGTTGATTTTAAAAACGGCTACCGCACTATGGATTTGAAATATATGGAATCTATCTGGTGGGTGTTTAAACAATTATGGGACAAAGGTTTGGTTTACGAAGGACATAAAATACTGCCCTATTGCGCGCGCTGCGCGACTCCTTTATCAAACTTTGAAGCCAATCAAGGTTATTCCGATGTTACTGACCCGGCAATCACTATCCGCTTCAAGTCTTTGGAAGAGAAAAATACCTATTATCTGGCATGGACGACCACGCCTTGGACATTGCCCTCAAACCTTGGTTTAGCCGCTGGTGCTAAAATTGATTATGTAAAAATCAAGGACGGTGATGATACTTTAATCTTAGCGGAGTCCCGTCTTGGAGCGTATTATAAAGATGACGAAATGCCTGAGATTATCGCCAGATTCAAAGGTGTTGAGCTTGAAAATAAAACTTATGAACCATTATTTCCTTATTTTAGCGAACTGTCCAAAGAGGGCGCGTTTAAAATTATTCTCGCTGATTATGTTAATACCGGAGATGGTACAGGTATAGTTCATACCGCTCCCGGTTTCGGTGAAGAAGACCATATTGCCTGTAAAGCTTACGGCATGCCGGAAGTCTGTCCGATTGACGAACATTGCTGTTTTACTTCGGAAGTTTCAGACTATGCGCACCGCCCGGTAAAAGATTGTGATAAAGACATTATGCGCCGCCTCAAAGAGGAAGGCAAATTAGTTCATCGCGGTTCTATCAAGCATAGTTATCCGCATTGCTGGCGTGATGACAGTCCTTTGATCTATCGTGCGATTTCCACCTGGTTTGTGGATGTCGGCAAGGTCAAAGAAAAGATGATTGCCGCTAATCAAAAAATCAACTGGACTCCTGAGCATCTACAAAATGGACGTTTCGGTAAATGGCTCGAAAACGCTCGCGACTGGGCAATCAGCCGTAACCGTTACTGGGGTTCTCCTCTGCCGATTTGGCGCAATGAAGAAGGGGAAGTTATTTGTATAGGTTCGGTTGAAGAACTCGAAAAACTCAGCGGCAAAAAAGTCGATGACATACACAAGCATTTTGTTGATGATATTGAAATTCCTTCGCCGACCGGCAAATCGCCTCTGCGTCGTGTGGAAGAAGTCTTGGACTGCTGGTTTGAAAGCGGTTCTATGCCTTACGCGCAACAGCATTATCCATTTGAAAACAAAGAACATTTTGAGAAAAATTTTCCGGCAAACTTTATTGCCGAAGGGCTCGACCAGACACGCGGATGGTTTTACACGCTGGTTGTGTTGGGTGCGGCATTGTTTGACAAACCGCCATTCTCAAACGTTGTTGTTAATGGTTTGATTCTCGCTGACGACGGACAAAAAATGTCTAAACGCAAGAAAAATTATCCTGACCCGAACTATGTTATTGATACTTATGGGGCTGATGCGATACGTTTATTTATGCTTGGCTCGCAAGTTGTCAGAGCGGAGGATCTCAAGTTTACTGAAGACGGCGTAAAAGATGTTCTGCGTTCTGTAATGATTCCGATGTGGAACGCTTATAGTTTCTTTGTAACCTACGCTAATGTGGATAAATGGGAAGCAAAAGAGGGCTCAAAGGGACCTGTTGCTCCAAGTAATCCATTAGACAGTTGGATTTTAAGCTCCTTAACTCAGATGGTCGAGGAAATCCAGGACGAAATGGATAACTATAATTTACAAAAAGCCGCGAATCGTTTTGAGAAATTTGTTGTGGATTTGACCAATTGGTACATCCGCCGT
The DNA here is from genome assembly GCA_019038735.1 of Victivallales bacterium. Classification (GTDB taxonomy): domain Bacteria; phylum Verrucomicrobiota; class Lentisphaeria; order Victivallales; family Victivallaceae; genus JAHOYW01. The sequence continues at coordinate 4,109 of JAHOYW010000274.1, forward strand.
AGTCGTCGCCGTTTCTGGCGCAGTGAAAATGATACTGACAAAGATGAAGCCTATGAGACTTTGCATTATGTTCTTTTGACTTTTGCTAAAACCGCGGCTCCGTTTATTCCGTTCACTACGGAAATGATTTATCGCAACCTGCGGACGGCGGACATGCCGGAATCCGTGCATCTTTGTGATTACCCTGAAATTGACGTAAACCGTCGTGATGTTTATCTGGAAAATCAGATGGAAAGCACCATGACCGCGGTTTCACTCGGTCGTCATTTGCGTGCTCAGCACCAGATGAAAGTTCGTCAGCCGCTGGCAAAAGCCGTGATCGTCATCAATGACGAAAAAGTTCGCAAAATGCTTACGGAAACGTCTAATATCATTGCCGAAGAGTTGAATGTTAAATCTATTGAGTTCAGCGCGAATGAAGACGAAGTCGTTAACCGTTCGGCTAAAGCAAACTTCAAAGTGCTTGGTCCGAAGCTCGGTAAACTGATGAAAGAAGCCGCGGGGCAGGTAGCTAAACTCACTTCTGGCGATATCAGCAGTCTTGAATCCGGCGGAGTCGCGACTTTGACTTTCAGTGACGGTTCTGAATTGGAAATCGGCGCGGATGATTTGATGATTCAGCGTCAGGAAAAAGAAGGCATGACGGTTGCCAACGAGGGTGATATAACTATCGCGCTTGATACTAAACTTAGTCGTGAACTTGAGGAAGAGGGCTTTGCTCGTGAATTCGTCAGTCGTGTTCAAAATATGCGTAAAGATCAGGGTTTTGAAGTTTCCGACCGCATAATGGTCAAATATTCTCTGGATAGTGATTTTAAAGCTGCCTTAACTAATTTCAAAGATTACATCTGTAACGAAGTTCTCGCCGTAGAATTAGGCGAACAAACAGGTTTGACTAATGGAGTTGAATGTGAAATCAATCAACTTGAATGCCTGATAAAAATTAAAAAGAATTGAACATCGAACATCGAATGAAAAGAATAAAAAATCTTTTTCGTAACACGTAACGCGTAACACGCAGCACATATAACGGAGTTATATAATGAGAGTACTTTCAGGTATACAGCCTTCAGGAATACCGCATATCGGTAATTATTTTGGAATGATGCGTCCTGCTGTTGAGTTGCAGGAAGCAGGCGAGGCTTTTTTGTTTATCGCTGATTATCATTCATTGACTACTCAGCCTGATCCTAAATACTTGCGTGAGCAGGTCGAAGGTGTCGCTGTTGATTTTTTAGCTTGTGGTCTTAATCCTGAAAAAACTGTATTTTTCCGGCAGTCAGATGTTCCGCAGGTTACTGAATTAACCTGGATATTGAGTTCATTGATGACTGTTGGCGTACTTGAGCGCGCGCATAGTTATAAAGATAAAATTGCTAAAGGTTTTACTCCTAATGCCGGTTTATTCACTTATCCGGTATTGATGGCTTCTGATATTCTGATTTATCAATCAACTCTGGTTCCGGTCGGAAAAGACCAGAAACAGCATTTGGAAATAACTCGTGATCTCGCGATTAAATTTAATAATACTTACGGTGATACTTTCACGATTCCTGAATCGAGCATTCGCGAAAATGTTGCGGTTGTTCCCGGTATTGACGGTCAGAAAATGTCAAAAAGTTATGACAATACTATTCCAATATTCGCCGGCAAAAAAGCTACCCGTAAGACAATAATGAGTATCGTTACCGACTGTAAAGAATTGGAAGAAGCCAAAGACCCGAAAAACTGTAATGTAGTCGCTCTGTTCAAGCTCTTTGCCAACGAAACTCAACTCAAGGCAATGAAAGATAATTACTGTGCCGGAAACTATGGCTACGGACATGCCAAGCAAGAGCTTTTCGATGTGATGTGGGAATATTTCGAGCCAATGCGTCAGCGTCGCGAAGAGCTTGCCAATAATCTTGATTATGTCTGGGATATTCTCAATAAAGGTGGCGAAAGAGCTTCTGCTGAAGCCGAAAAGACCATGATAAAAGTAAGAAAGACTGTAGGTTTACGCTAGCAGTTAGACTCGCAACTACTTTTTTATAAAAATTTATCACGATAGATAAAAACAGCAGGAAGCTTGTAAGTGAATTCATTTTTTATATTACAGCCTGATTGATTATATTCAAGACATTCTATAATATAGAGTATTGCTTTTCTCTCCACAAGTGCTATTTTTAATAAATATCAAATTAATACCAGAGGACGCAACTATGCCGGATAAAAAGAAGGATTGTATCTGTGGAAATGACCTTAATTGTCAATGTGATAATTTAACTCTGGCTCTGGGTGAAAAAACTGAGCGCCTGACTGAAACAATTCCCTGGCAGAATGCTTTGCAGCGCCTTAAAGATGGTAATCAACGTTTTGTTTCCATGACCCGCCTGCCTGACCCCGGAGTCTGTCATTATACCCGTAAATTATTGTGCAAGGGTCAATGGCCTTTTGCGACAATTCTCTGCTGTTCGGATTCGCGTGTGCCGCCTGAAATAGTTTTTGATGCCGGACTGGGTGATTTGTTCATCGTCCGGGTCGCTGGAAATGTTCTTGATTCCAAAATGCTGGGCAGTATCGAATATGCCACTTTGTATTCGACCAGTCGCTTAATCATGGTCATGGGGCACGAATTCTGCGGTGCTGTAAATGCCGCTGTTCATATGGCTGAACATCCTGAAGTAAGTCATACCGCCGGTATAAATGACATTGTTGATGAACTCATGCCGGCAGTATTTAAAGCTCAGGAAAAAACTGATCTTAGAGACGAAGAATTAGTCGATGCCGCGGCGCGTGAGAATGTTAAAATGGTGTGTAAGAGGATATTGGAAGATAGCGCGCCGCTACGGAATCTGGCAGAAAAAGGCAAGATTAAAGTTGTTGGAGCATATAAAATGCTTTCATCAGGTACGGTTGAATTTTTTGAAGATAAATAAGGGCATTATGGATAAAGTAAATAATTGGTATGAGTTAGGTCCCTTTACCGTTTTTGATGTAGAAACTACTGGCATGAGCGCGCGAAACAATCGTATTGTCGAGATTGCCGCGATAC
>JAHOYW010000258.1 GCA_019038735.1 Victivallales bacterium
CTATTGCTTTTTAATGTTTGCGGTATCATACTAAATACAATGATAATCAAAAGAGAGGTGTATTATGTCAGCACAAAACGATGTTTTTTCCAAGTTCGCCCAGCACACTGTTTGGGATTTTATCATTTCCAGAGGAATAGTAGCTTTAATTATCGGTATTCTTTTGATAACAATGCCGGGAGCCACTATAAGTATGTTATGTATTCTTATAGGAATTTTTCTGCTTATCAACGGTCTGGTCGCCCTCATCAAAGCCTTCAAACCAAATAATGGCAAAAAAACACTTCTTGTATATGGTTTAATTTGCCTGCTTGCCGGATTAGTGATTTTGACAGATCCAGGGCTTTTAGCAGGATTTTTTGTTATAGTATTTTCTTTACTGGTTTTAATTTCAGGAGTAAACCAGTTAGTTGCCGGTATAAAAGCTAAAGACAACCCTGCCATCGCCCGGATATTAGCCGCTGTAGCAGGTCTCATTTCTATAGCATTGGGATCAGCACTGTTAATCCGCCCGGATATCGGACTGGCAATTATCGTTATGCTAATCGGAATATACTTCATGGCATTCGGTATTTTAGCAATAGCAACAGGCTTAACAATCCGCAAAAATATCAAAAATATAATATAATTTTGTGACCACAGTAATGAAAAGTATAAATTGTGAATGATGACAGCTCGACCGTTCGCATCTTTTTTAAAGCTCGCAAGCTTGCTTTTAAAAAGCCTCACTCTTCGAGGATCGATTTGGTCTAATGCGCCCGTTGGGCTTAAATTTCGCCAATTTGAGATTGGCGACCAACAGAATTGCCTGTTGGATCGGCAACCGCGGTCAAGCGGATTTTTTATTTAAAACGTAATTCCCCATTGACAAAAACCTTAGTCGGTTTGAAGTCATCTGACAGGAAAACTATATCCGCGAAATAAGCGGGTTCGATTCTGCCATGCTTTTCCAGCCCAAGTGATTGAGCCTGGTTCCATGAAGTAGATTTTATTAATTCAGATAAAGGTTTTCCGGTAATTTCAGCTACATTTTTCAATGCTGTACAAAGTTCCAGTGTACTGCCGGCTAATGCTCCGTTTGATTTCAGCCGCGCGGCTCCATCAGCAACTACTACCGGCAAGCCCCCAATAGAGTATTCGCCGTCAGCCATACCAGCAGCACACATAGCATCAGTTATAAGTTGGATTTTTTCAGTATCTTTTAGCTCAAAAATCAATTCAATCATATCAGGACAAATATGCAGGGTATCACAAATCAATTCAATAAAAACTTCTTTATTCAACAAGCCTGCCCCGACCAGACCAATATCACGATGATGCAGACCAGTCATTTGGTTACAAAAATGACTTAAGTTTTTCAAACCATATTTAGCGGCTTCTTTAAACTCTGAATATTTTGCCGCGCTGTGAACACATGAAGGCGTGATGCCTTCCGCCAGAAGCTGTTTCGCAAATTCTGCTCCACCTTCAACTTCAATAGCATAGGATACTTTGCGAACTGGAAAAATCTTCGCGAGCTCTTTGACTTCCTCAATGTCCGGTAAACGTACATAATCAGGGTTTTGCGCCCCAAGACAACAAGGATTAATGAAAGGCCCTTCAAGATGGACTCCAGGAATTTTGCAGCCTTTTTTACCAGATTTAACATAAGCCGCCGCGGTTTCTAAAGATGCCGCCAGTTGTTCGTTGCTCAAAGTCAAAGTAGTCGGCAATAGTGTTGTTACACCTTCTTTGAGTTTATCAATAGCGATAGTATCCATTGCCTCCTGTGTAGCATCGCTAAAGTCAAAACCTGAACGCCCGTGGCAATGGACATCAATAAATCCCGGAACCACCATTTGACCTTCCGCGTCAATAATCTCATCCGCCTTGGGTAAACTAGAACTATCAGGATAAAGTTGTTTGATTTTTTCGCCTTCAATCAAAACAGCAACATTTTCAATATCACAATCAGGTGAAATTACATGACAATTTATTAACAGAATACTCATAATTATTTTCCTGTATTAAAGGCTCGGCAGACTTGCCGCAATGACCGCTTGTCCGTGACGTTTAAATTTTTCGTCAGGAGTACGAAATTTAATATTTTTAGCTAATTCTGGAAATTCTTCATTTAAGACATCCTGCGCGACTGCCAAAATCAGATCTCCGCCTTTGCCAGAAGTAACACGTCCAAGAGCTAAAAGCAGGCGAATATCATAAAACTCAGCGTATTGAGCAATGCCATAGCCAAAATAAACACCAATAGTTCTATATATTCTCGCCGCGGAATCATCATCTTTAGCCATCTTTTCCTGCACTTTTACTAACTGTTCGGGGAATGGCATGTCGGTAGGAAAATCAAATCCGGCTGCCGGAGCTAAACGAGCGATTGCCTGTTGTGAAAAATACTGAACTCCACAACCAACATCACCAGACCATTCATCCACAGGCGCGTCATCACGGTAATCAATCGGAGAAAATGCCAGTTCATTGAGCCAGTCAGTGATATTACCGTTCAAATTCACATAACCTACAGCTGTACTGGTTCCCAAGGCAATACCAAGTACACCATTAGATTCCATTGCTATAGAACCAGCTAAAGCGGTTACATCCCCATCATTGGCAATCTGCATTGGAACATTGTATTCCGCCTGAATTTTATCAAATATTGGAATAACATGTTCATTCCATAATGATCTATCAACCCCACGAAAAAGTGACGCGACACGCGGCTGGTTATTAACATAAACTCCAGCGGCACTACCGCCAATAGCATCAACTCTCGTCATGTGTTCCGCGGCACGGCGCAGTGAATCACGAATACCTGCCTTATGGTATTCAGGGTCTTTTTCAAAATAAGGATCCCAGGTAATTTCTTCAGTAAAAACAGTTTTGCCGTCAATAACAGCGGCGCACTTGCGATCGGAACCTCCGAGATCAAAACCAATTCTGCAGCCGTCCATATTGCCGCCGAGTTTTACTTCGATTTCCTTGCTCTCAGGAGCGTCTTCGAGCGTGCAAGATACGATTTCCATAGTTTGTCCATAAATATTCTCTCCCATAAATTCATAATCAAAAGCGCGCGCGCCAGTTGGGGAATAAATTTCAGCGATGTCTTTTGCGAGAGCATCACAACCAGCGACTGTAATTTTATATCCACCTTTGGTCCAAAGCAGTGATTTAATCATGCGTTCAACATATTTGACATTGACAGCTTTAAATTCACCTTCATGAGAGAAAACAGCTGTTTCAAAAGTTGAAACAGTACCGACACTGCGAGTTAAAGCAATAATTATTTTGACTGCCTGACCTGAGGCGGCAACTTGTTTGCGATACTCTCGATTCCACAATACCGACGGCACAAAACCAGGATCAAGTTCAGATACGAATTTAGGTGCAACTTTGATTTCCATAGTACAATCCTTAATATTTATTAAAGCGTTTTAGTAATTTTTTTCTACTACATATATATCTCACCCAATCAAAATTCCAGTCATGAATATTTTTTTTCGTTTTTTTTTTGTAAACTGCTATAATTTATACTAGATTAAAAGAATAATATATAAAACCTTATTAAGGTAAAAGAATATGAAACCAACTTTATTAGTTTTGGCAGCAGGAATGGGCAGCCGTTACGGCGGGCTGAAACAGCTCGATCAGGTCGGGCCTTCGGGTGAAACGATTATAGACTACTCAATTTTTGATGCTATCCGCGCAGGATTCGGCAAAGTAGTGTTCATTATCCGCCGGGATATTGAGGAAGCATTCAAAACAGCCCTTGGCTCACGCTACGAAGGCAAAATTGCGGTAGATTACGCATTTCAACAAATCGATGCTCTGCCGAAAGGTTTTAATGTACCGGAAGGGCGTGAAAAACCCTGGGGAACAGGACACGCTGTTTATGTAGCCAAAGAATTGATAAATGAACCTTTCGCAGTAATTAATGGTGATGATTTTTATGGACGCAATGGTTTTCAACTGCTGGCGGATTATCTGTGTCAGGCGAAAGATAGCGATAAAGCTGATTTTTCCATGTGTGGCTTTATTATGCGCAATACTTTATCTGATAATGGTTCAGTATCCCGCGGGGTTTGCGAACTTGATTTCGCCGGAAATTTAACTGAAGTCGTCGAACACACCAAGCTGGAGCGCAATGCGAAGGCGGCGAAAAGCTTTATGAAAGACGGCAGTGTTATTGATTTTAGCGGAGATGAAATTGTTTCTATGAATATGTGGGGATTTACTCCTTCCTTATTTGATTATATGGATGATATGTTTGTTGATTTTCTAAAGGAAAGTGGTCAGGAAATGGAATCAGAATTTTTTATTCCGCTAGTAGCCGACACTCTTATCAAGCAAGGTAAAGCTACGGTAAAAGTAATGACTTCTGATGATGAATGGTTCGGTATCACCTATAAAAAAGACAAAGCCTTCGTTGTTTCGAGTATCAAGAAACTAGTCGAACAAGGCATTTATCCAAATAAACTTTTTTAAGCTAATTAAATTATGATAAAAGAAAATTTTCTCTTATATTTTCAATACATAAAACTTGAAAAAAATGAAAAATAGTTTATATTTTGAGCGGTTTTAATAGTAAAACAATGGAGCAATAATGGAAGTAATAATTCGTCCAAATACTGAAGTGGCAACCGAACTGGCAAGCCAGTTAATTGCCGAAAAAATTAGTCAAAAACCTTTTCTCTGTCTTGGTCTCGCTACTGGTCGTACCATGGAAAAAGTATATAACAAGCTTGTTAATCTACATAAATCAGGTGCTTTGGATTTTTCTCTGGTTCGCACTTATAATCTTGATGAATATATAGGTTTAAGTCCAGACGACCCTAATTCCTATCGGCATTACATGAATGAACATTTATTCAATAAGATAAATATTGACTTGCGCAATACCCACCTCCCAATGGGAATGGCAGATAATCTGGAAGATGAATGTCATTTATATGAAGAAAGTATTAAAAATAACGGTGGCATAGACCTGCAACTACTGGGAATTGGACGCTCCGGGCATATTGGCTTTAACGAACCGCTCTCAGCCCTACAGTCAAGAACACGTGATAAAGCCTTGACTCCGGTTACAGTCGCTCAAAATTCTCCGATGTTTGACCCGCCTGAAAGCATGCCGAAACGTGCAATCACTATGGGAGTCGGAACAATTTTGGAAGCTGATCAGATAATAATGCTGGTTACGGGTAAAGAAAAAGCCGGAATCCTAGCAAAAGCTATTGAAGGACCAATCAGTTCAATGATTTCGGCGACTGCCCTGCAATTACATCCGAAATGTACAATCATTATTGATGAAGATGCCGCCGCTGACTTACAGTGTTGCGATTATTACAAATGGATATTTGACAACGAACCAAAATGGGAACCGTATCGTTAAATTATTTATTAAAGCGTAGATTAGTACAAAAACAACAAAAATTAGCTTGATGACAAGTCAAGACTTTTTTCCTGAAAACTTATTGATTGTTCCCTTGATAAAATTATCCTTAGGTCTATATTAGTTCACGCGATAGTAGTAGGCAGTCGCCAGCTTGAAAGAGTTGGAGGAAAGTCCGGACTACATAGAGCAGGGATTCCTATTGTTAAAGAAGGATACTGTGGACTATATTCCACAGGAAGGCTAGTGCAGCAGAAAATATACCGCCTCGAAAGAGGTAAGGGTGAAAAGGCGAGGTAAGAGCTCACCGGGTGCTTAGCGAGAGCGGCATCGCAGTGTAAACCCATCCTGTTGCAAGACCAAATAGGGAACGAGTTGTTGCTCGCAATGTTTGAGTTCCGGGTTCTGGTCGCTTAGATAGATGATTGCCGCCTCGAAAGAGGAACAGGATCCGGCTTATTCTGCTATCGTGTTTTATTTTATGAATACAATCTGGAATGGAAGTAAATGGATATAGAAAAATTAGAAAAAGCTTTACGTAGAGTTCCTGATTTTCCAAAGGAAGGAATTGTTTATATTGATATAACTCCGATTCTTCAGGATCCTGAACTTTTTCAATTAACAATTGATTTAATGGCGGAAAAATATATTGATTCTCCGCCTGATTATATTGCTGCTATTGATGCTCGCGGATTTATTTTTGGCGGGGCTTTAGCGACAAAACTTGGATGCGGTTTTGTTCCAATTAGAAAGAAAGGCAAATTGCCTTATAAAACATTCGTAGAAAAATATGATTTAGAATATGGTTCGGCAGAAATTGAGGTTCATATTGATGCTGTACCATCTAATGCTAGGGTTTTACTAGTAGATGACTTGCTGGCGACCGGTGGAACTACCGCGGCAGCCGTTAAATTATTAGAAAAGCTTGAAGCACAAATTATCGGAATTGAATTTGTTATAGAATTAGAATTTTTGAACGGACGACAGGTACTCAGTGAGTATCCAGTAGCTTCTATTATTTTAGAGAAGTAATTAAAAGGACTTTGATTATTAGATGGCTAAATATGCGATTTTAAGTGATATACACGCAAATACTGATGCATTTAGTGTAGTACTGGAAAAATGCAAAGAAGAAGGTGTGGACAAATATATATGCCTTGGAGATATCGTTGGGTACAATGCTGAACCAAGTGAATGTATTGAAATGCTGCGTGCGCTTAAACCGGTAGCTGTAGTCAAAGGAAATCATGACGAATATGCTTCAAACAACGATAACGTCCTCGAAGGCTTCAATCCCCATGCAAAAAAAGCTGTATTGTGGACCAAAGATCAGCTAACTCAAGATGAACTGTCATGGTTATCGGCACTTCCATACCGTGCGACTGTCCAGGGAACAAACATGACCATTGTTCACGCCACCTTGGATTCTCCTGATAACTGGGGATATATTTTTGATACTCACCATGCGACTGATAATTTTGCTTATCAATTTACTCAACTGTGTTTCTGTGGTCATTCCCATGTGCCAATTGCTTTCTGCAAAAAGCCGATATCCTCAATGACTGAAAATCCTATTGACGAAATTCCCGGATGGTCATACAACCTGGAAGAAGGTGTTTTTCCGCAAAATGTCGATGAATCAGACAGTTTGACGGTCTCTATTCAAACTGGATT
>JAHOYW010000201.1 GCA_019038735.1 Victivallales bacterium
TTTGGAAATTTAGGTGAAATGGCCGGCCTTATGAAAAAGGCAAAAGATATGAAAGCGAATATTGGCAAAATAAAAGAAGAAATCGCTTCCAGTGAATTTTACGGTACTTGTCCCGGCGACAAAGTTACTGCTGTCATTAGTGGAGATTTTCAAGTCCGTCAAATCAAGATTGCTCCAGACGCAAGTGCTGACACTGAGGCTCTCGAAGAGCTGGTCAAAACCGCTATCAATAGCGCGGTAGCATCAGCTCAGGTCAATATTCAGGAAAAAATGAAAGAAGTTACCGGTGGATTAAATATCCCCGGATTATTCTAAAAAGCTAAAGCACGGCTAGAGACAGCCGTGGCTACATTGCCTTAAATTTAATATGCCGCAAATGAGACTTAAATGCTTGAATTTAAATATCCTGAAGCACTTGAAGAAATTATTGTTCACCTAAAACGTTTGCCGGGAATCGGCAAACGCACAGCTGAACGTCTAGCTCTTGCCATGCTCAAATGGAAAGGCGAAAAAATCATTGCTTTTGGTGAATCTCTCGAAAAATTACCTTTAGCGGTAACATTTTGTCCTGACTGCGGCGGTCTCGCGGAGGATGACAAGAAATGTTTAATCTGCCAGGCTCATAACCGCGACACAAAATTGCTTTGTGTAGTTGAAGATTTCAATCAAATAATGTCCATAGAGAACAGCAGTTTTTTCAAAGGTCTTTACCATGTCCTCGGCGGCAAGTTAAGTCCGCTCGAAAACCGTTCCGCCTCTGACCTGAATATAGACACTCTCCTCGAACGCATTGACAAGCTTGAAGTACAAGAAATAATTTTGGCATTAAGCCCCGATGTTGAGGGGCAAGCCACTGCGGTATATATCGCTAATCTGCTTAAAAACAAAGAGATAAAAGTTACTCGTTTAGCGCAGGGATTACCTGCCGGAGCGGATATTTCTTTTGCCGACGCGGCAACAATCGGAGCAGCTCTCTCGGGGCGCAGAAATCTTTAAATCTTTTATTCTTTTATAAAAAAAACCGGATTGACCTCCGGTCGCTGGTCCAACGGGCGAAAGCGTTGGTCGCTAATCTCCAATTAGCGAAACTTAAGCGGCATTTTTGCCGCGCAATAGACCCAGTCCTCTCTCGAAACGCGAGGCTTGCAAAAATAAGCTTGCGATATTTTTGAAAGATGCGAGCGTCGAGCCACGAAAAACTTGGAGGGCGAAAGTCTCTTGAGCCGAATATGGAAAACTCCAACGGCTCGACAGAGTCTCGCCCTCCACTTTAATCATTGATATTGACCGCTCGACGCTCGCATCTTTGTTTAACCAAGCTTCGCGGTTAAAAAAAGCCTCGCTTTTCGAGTAAGGAGTTGGTCTAATGCGCGGCGAAAATGCCGCTTAAGTTTCGACCATTGGAGATGGTCGACCAACGCTTTCGCCCGTTGGACCAGCGACCGGAGGTCAATCCGGTTTTTTTACTTTTCTCTCTTTTTCTTCAAAATACGCCCAAAACACTGCCTTCTTTGCTTGCAAAACTGCATATATGCAGTAGCTTTAATAAAACAATTTAACGTAGCTTACAGGAGATAGTTTTAATGGCAGAAAATATTGACAATGAAGTTAGCGAAAATACCGAATACAGTGCGGATCAAATAACGGTTTTAGAAGGTCTTGAAGCAGTTAGATTACGCCCAAGCATGTACATCGGTGATACCAGTCAACGCGGCTTGCATCATCTGGTTTACGAGGTCGTTGACAACAGTATTGACGAAGCTCTCGCCGGTCATGCATCTGAGATAAAAGTAATTATTCATCAGGATAACAGTATTACGGTTCAAGATGACGGTCGCGGTATTCCTGTAGATATACATGAAGGCGAAGGTAAGCCTGCCGTGGAAGTTGTGATGACTGTCCTTCATGCCGGTGGTAAATTTGACCATAGTTCATACAAAGTTTCCGGTGGATTGCATGGTGTGGGTGTTTCCTGTGTAAACGCGCTTAGTAAATGGCTTGATGTGGAAGTCGCCCGTGACGGAGCCGCTTATCACATGCGTTTTGAACGCGGTGATACAGTCAAACAATTGACTAAATTATTTGATACCGACAAACAAGGCACTAAAGTCAGCTTTATGGCTGACTCAGAAATCTTTTCTGAAAGTGTTTATGTTTGGGATATTTTAGCTAAACGTCTTCGTGAACTGGCATTTTTGAATCGCGGAATCACAATTTCATTAACTGACGAACGAACCGATGAAAATGAAAGCGTCCGCAAAGAAATTTTCCATTACGAAGGTGGAATTTGTGAATTTGTCTCCATGCTTAATGAGAACAAGCAAGTTCTTTCTAAAGATGTCATTTACATGACAAAAATTAAAAATAATATTGAAGTTGAATTGGGCATGCAGTACAATGACGGATTCAGCGAAAATATTTACAGCTATACTAATAATATTAATACTATTGAGGGTGGTACGCATCTGACCGGTTTCCAAACCGCTTTGACCCGTACCGTTAACTCTTACGCCCGTAACAATAAAATGCTCAAAAACGACAAACCTATGAGCGGTAATGATACCCGTGAAGGTTTGACCGCCGTAATCAGCGTTAAAGTTCCTGACCCGCAGTTTGAGGGACAGACTAAAACAAAACTCGGTAACAGTGACGTTCGCGGGATTGTTGAATCTATTGTTAATGAGGGACTTGGTGAGTTTCTAGAAGAAAATCCTGCTATTGCCAGAGAAGTTATCAATAAAGCTATGACTGCGGCACGAGCTCGTGAAGCAGCCCGCGAAGCCCGTGAGCTGGTACAACGTAAAGGTGCTTTGGACGGTTTCAGTCTTCCGGGTAAATTAGCTGATTGTTCGAGCCGTGAGCCGGAAAAAAGTGAATTGTACATTGTGGAAGGTGATTCCGCCGGCGGTTCCGCGAAACAGGGACGTGATAGTTCTTTCCAAGCAATTCTGCCGATTCGTGGTAAACTGCTTAACGTTGAAAAAGCCCGTCTCGACAAGATTCTACAGAACAAAGAAATTCAATCACTGGTCGCGGCTGTAGGTTGCGGTATCGGTGAAGATTTTGATGTAATAAAAGCCCGTTACCATCGTGTTGTAATCATGACGGACGCGGACGTTGATGGTTCTCATATTAGAACTTTGCTTTTAACTTTTTTCTATCGTCAGATGAAACCGCTCATTGAGTCCGGTTACGTTTATATAGCGAATCCACCTTTGTACAAGGTTCGCCGTCGCAAGAAAGAGCGTTATATTGATACAGAAGGTCAATTAGATAATTTCCTAACCGAACTTGGTTGTGAAGACATTGAAGTATTTGATTCTGAGAACAAAGCTGTTGATCTGGATAAAGTCAATAAATTAGTTGAGCTGTTCTTTAAAATTCAGAATATTTCGATTGGTTTACAACGCTCAGGTATTGAAGCTGATAATTACTTCTCTAGCATCTCAGATAATGAAGAATTTCCTATCGCGAAAATCAATGTTCGTGAAAATGACGGAACAGTTTCTAATAAATTCATCTATACAGATGAAGAGGAAGAAGCGTTTATCCGTGAAGTCAAAGAGCGTTTAGCTCCAGACGAAGACGTCGCGGAAATCACAGAGCCAGTCGCCGGCGACGAAGATGTACAAGCTGAGGATACTGAACTTGTTGAAGTTGAGGAAGACGAAGAACTTGATGATTTCAACAAGATTAATTCAGCTATTGAAGTAATCAGTATTATTGAAGCAGACCAATGCAAAGAAATCATCAGTGAACTTAAAGCATTGGACATGGAGGCTGAAAACGTTTTTGCCGGAAGCGGTACTCTGTTTAAAGTAAAAAATGGTGAAAAAGAAGAAGAACTTTTCAGTATTGAGGAATTATTCAATGCAATCAAGAAGAATGGTCGTCAGGGTTTGCATATTCAACGTTACAAAGGTCTCGGAGAGATGAATGCCGAGCAGCTTTGGGAAACAACTATGGATCCAGACACCCGCAAAATGATAACAGTTACTATGGAAGACGCAGTTGAAGCGGAACGTATGTTTACTTTATTGATGGGCGACATTGTTGAACCTCGTCGTAACTACATCGAAAAGTATGCGGCAACAGTTAAAAACCTGGATATTTAATTTGGAGTACTAGAAAATGGCTAAAGAAAAAAGACCACCGATAAAAGCATGGGACAAAGACGCGGATCGCAATAAAGATCTGGAAATCGCTTTAAGTCAGATAGAAAAAACTTATGGACAAGGCGCCATCATGCGTCTTGGTGATGACGCGAGAATGTTTGGTGATATACCAACAATCAGCACTGGTGCTTTGGGACTGGATATTGCTTTGGGTGTTGGCGGTTTGCCACGAGGCAGAATTATTGAAGTTTTCGGTCCTGAATCTTCAGGTAAAACAACTTTGTGCCTGCATGTTATTGCTAACGCGCAACGTGCCGGCGGTACCGCCGCGATTATTGATGCTGAACATGCTATTGATCCTGTTTACGCGAGAAAAATTGGCGTTGACACTGATAAATTATTGATTTCGCAACCTGATTGCGGTGAAGATGCTTTGAATATTACTGATACACTTGTCCGCAGTAACGCTGTTGACGTTCTGATTATTGACTCGGTCGCGGCACTGATTCCACGAGCTGAGCTCGAAGGTCAGATGGGCGATTCTCATATGGGACTGCATGCGCGTTTAATGTCTCAGGCATTACGTAAGCTTGCCGGAGCCGCGAACCGGAGCCGCACCTGTATTATTTTCACCAACCAGATTCGTATGAAGATTGGTGTAATGTTCGGCAGTCCGGAAACGACTACTGGTGGTAACGCTTTGAAATTTTATTCATCAATCCGTATGGATATTCGCCGCATAGGTCAAATCAAAAATGCTGCCGGCGATGTCCTTGGGAACCGTACCCGGGTCAAAGTTATTAAAAATAAAATGGCACCGCCTTTTAGAATCACTGAATTTGATATTATTTATTCCGAAGGTATTTCCCGTGCAGGTTCTATTCTTGATGTTGCCTTGGATAATGAAGTTATAGAAAAACGTGGATCATGGTTCTCCTTCGACGGCGAACAGCTTGGTCAGGGACGCGAAGCCACCAAGACTATTCTTCAGGAAGATGCTGAAATGCAGAAAAAAGTTCTTACGGCAATCAATGAAAAGCTTAATCCAAAAGCAGAAGAAGGTTCAATCGCGACGGAAGAAGCTTAATTTTAGCAGTTTTGTTTCTCAAAGGGATATATATGTTAAAATCATTTCATAGCAAAACTCTACTGAAGACAAGTATAGCTATATTTTTATCTTGTATTTTTTGCGGTCTTTCCGCGCAGGACTCAGCACGTTTACGTGCTCTTGGCGATGCCGCGCTCAAGGTTCAGGATTACAAGCGGGCTGTTAAATTTTATACGCTTTATAAAACAGCTTCGGTAAAAAATAAAATAAAGCTGGAAGATGCTTATACACGCTTGCTCACAGCATATATAAATGCCTCAAACATACCTGAAGCAAAACGTGAACTTGCTGATTTCTCCAAAGCTTTTCCTCTTACTAGAAAGAATTTAAAAGTTCTCTATCAGGCACGTATTTTCATATTTGAGCATAAATACAAAGAGGCTGAAACCCTATTAGGCACAACCCTGAAGGGAAAAATCAAGCAGGATGATTTATATTTTCAGCTCCTTTCGGCTTTAGGTCTCAGCATGAGGCGTCAGAAACGCTGGCAGGACGCGGCAAAAATTTACGGTTTGCTGGAAGAACAGACAAAGGACAATGCCTGGAAATTTACCGCCTTCCAGCAGAAATTATTTTGCTTGATTATGGGTGGAGATTTAATAAAAAGCAAGAAACTTTTTGCCGAGAGTACAAAATTCAACCGCCATGCAAATTACTCTCAACTGAAATTGCTTCTATTGCTGCAAATGATTAAAGAAAAAAGATTTTCTGAATTGCGCAATACCTACACAGAAGTCATGAAAACTATCGCAGCCGGTCCAAATCCTCTGGTATATAAAATTTCCCAAATTGCGATAAAACATTTTATGGAAAATGACAATCTCAAGGATGCGGTAATATTTTTACGTGATGCTTTCAAATTCGCGCCAAGCGATCAGGAACGCAAAACAAGTTTGCTTTTGCTCGTGAATACCTATGTCAAGATCAAGCAGAACAAGCTGGCAATCAAAGCAGCTTTAAAATATATTCAATTATATTATTCTGATCCAAAAACTCTGGAAGTTCAGCTTCAATGCGCCCGTTTGATGGCTTTAGAAAAACAATATTCAGAATCACTTGCGATTTATACCACCATGCTCAAGGAATCTCGTCTAAGCACTGAACAGCGTATTACCGTTGCCCGTGAATCGGCTCTCATCTACGAATTCACCGGCTCTCCTAATAAAGCAATCCGCATGTTATCAATAATTTATAATATAGCCAATACAGATGCTCAAAGAATGGAAGGAAAATATCTGGAAGGTCAATTATATTACAAGAACAAAGAATTTGCTGAAGCCGCCGCCGCATTTGAAGAAGTGATGATCCAGAAATCTCCATGGCAGGCACTTGGCAGTTATTGGGCTCTGCAAGCTCAACTTCAATTGAAAAATTACAGAAAAGCTTTGTATATAGCGGAAGAGTTATCTAAGGATAAAAAGAATAAGCAATTTTCCTCAAGCGGTCAATACTATTCAGCATATTGTCAGGAGCAGCTTGGCAAGACAGATGAAGCTTTCAAGAATTATCAAATTTACTCTAAGCTTTTTCCTAAAGATAAATATGTTCCAATGGCAATATTTGCTGCTGGTAAAATTCTATTTTCGCAGAAAAAATTTGCTGAAGTAATAGAGATGTTCAAAGATTTTTCGACAAAATATCCCAAAAATGCCTTTGCGCCTAATGCATTATATAAAATTATTTTTGCTTACTATCAACTCCATAAGTGGGATGAGATGGAACAAGCTATTCGCTTGCTGGTCAAGAAATATCCTTACTCCAATTACTGTATTGCTGCAGAATTCTGG
>JAHOYW010000075.1 GCA_019038735.1 Victivallales bacterium
ATTACGCTATGCTGTCCCGTCAAGTAGTCATCGTGCTTACCCAGCAGAAGCACTTGGTGGGTCTTCTTGAGAGCCTGCGCATAAGTCCACATTCCCGTTTCCAGCCCCTTGAAATTATTCCATGCCTCGCACTTATGAACGTATGTCCCCGACAACATGCTGGCCCGCGAAGGGCAGCAGATCGGGTCGGTGCAGTATGTGTTCTTAAAAAGAGTTCCGCGCGTTGCTAATCTGTCGATATTCGGGGTTGCCTGGTCCAGTGCCGGGTGGATTCCCTGACAACCGAGCATGCGTCCGTCCAAACTCTCCGCATGAAAATGGATCATGTTGCGTTCTGTCATATTTGTCTTCCTTTTAAACTGCCAAGGGTTCACCCGCCTAAAACATACTTTTGAAGTGGATACCCCTAAAACATTATTTCACAGGACTAACCCCGCGCCTTTAAGATTGTTATGCAAGAAAGGCTTCCATTGCTTTAATTATCCCTTTGCCGATAAGATCGAACGAATCTTGAGTTACTGCTTTTGTTTTCTGATCCCGCGGATCGAACCAGGAGCAACTTGCCAGCTCCAAATCACATGAAACAGCGTCTGGATATTTAACTTTAAACCAATCCTTTGCACAGCAGTTCCTGAATTCATGGTCAATCCCATCCTGATATCTTATTCCAGCATGTTTTCCCAAGAGCAGGTTGAAATCTTTATATTTTTCAACCAAACTCTCTGATTTTTTACCAAACCGCTCCTTTAAAAAATCGGGAGACATGCGAAGCAAAGTATGATTTTTCCAACCGCTCCCGGCATGAAAATCAACAAATAAGGAAATGTCATAGGGCAAAAAATCAAAGTATTTCATAATGCATTGAGTTTCGGGCTGAATATCTTCAAACCAGCATCGGTTTGTGTTCAATTTGTTTAAATTCAAACCGTCAGACCCCCATTTGGCACAGTCAACGTTAACCGTAGGCACGCAGTAAAATACGCATTTTTTTAGCACCTCAGGATTTTTCTGGAGATATTCAAGCATCGGTATAATGAAATGAGCAGCCATCATTTCCATTGGCGAGTGTTGTCCGATAATGAAAGCAGCATGTTTTTTGCCCTCATCAGGAACGGATGGATCCGTTATTTTAAGCAGATGAATGTCATTATCGTCCACGCTCTGTCCGATGACAGAAGTTTCTACAAACTTCAAGCTCTCCACCTTCTCAAGTAAAGCATCCTTTTCCCTTGTCAGAAAAGGAATTGATGTTGAAAGATAAAAGGTCTCTGCGGGTGCCGTCAACAGGGGATAGTAACAGCCTGCTTCGTCCACCGGTTCGATCATGGGGCATTCCTGCCAGGTCTCGCGGTCGGTACTCCAAAAAAAGCGTGCCGTCATGGCTGGTGCTTTTCTACGATAGCCATAGAGAGTATTAACCCTGATTTTTGTCTTTCCTGGTTCGGCTCCGCTGATATGGCCGAAGAGCCAGTAGGAATCGCTCCTGACAAATTCAGGTCCGGTAAAAATATTCAGCGTATCCTGCCTTGCGTTCCAAAACGAAAAGAAACGGCTTGCATCCTGAAAGTCAGCATCAGCCGTCACGCCGCCGGAGTCATTGGTCATTTCAAAAATTTGTTTTCGACAGGTATTATAAGCAGAAACCGACAACAAGTTTTCTGGTTCTGGAAATTCAACGCGCTCCGGCACCGGGCAAAGGCTTTTGTTTTCCAAAGGAAAATCGCACAACTCCCTGAACGCGGCATCTGTACCCGGTGCCCACAGCAGATTGATACGACAATATGGATACAACTCTCCGGCCCAGAATAAGCGACGATAATAGTAAGCTGGATTTGACATAACAAAACCCAGACGGATCGTGTTGGTGTTCGCAAAGTTTGAAAGCGGCATGGGAGTTATGGCAACAGGCTCTGTGCCGCCAATTTCCCGCAACAATAAATAGCCGTAGAGATTGATTAGCAGCTCCCAGCCACCTTCCTTCGTTACACCACGCAGCAAGACCTGCTCACGATCAAACAATGAATCAATAGAAACGGACAAATCGACGAATATTTCGGCATAAAAATCACGTTCCTGCGTTCCTATCAGTCGTTTTTCAGCATCATAATGCTGCGATTCAAGCTTACCATCACGATAAGAAAAGAGATGAAAGTCATCAGGTGTCTTTACTGTTTTAAAGTTAATCATATTAAAAACCTCGATAATTTGTTATATTGTGGATACCCACAAGGGATACCGATACTTTTGAATTTTCGAATTCTACTTATTTTATATTCCAGCCTCTTTTTTGGCTCTGTTCAGAATTTCATTTCCAGCCTTGATTTTTTCTTTATCAGATTCATATCCAGTATAACTATCGACTCGCTCTCTGTATTTTGCATTAGCGCGATCCAGAATATCTTTTTCTGAACTAATATCAAAATTACGCATAAATATTTCCGGTTCCCAGAATGCGTTACGGAAATTTTCAAGTGTGTGCGAATGTAAGAGAAAATTTGAACTTCCGCCGTCAATCACTTCTGCTATAATGTCTTCAATAGGAGCATTGTCCAACTGTATCTGCCGGACCGCGCTAAATGATTCCGCTATATCTATATCAATTATAAGCTGTTCTGGAGAAAAAAGCGCGCCATTATCAATAACACCGCCGCCCGCATAAGAAAAACAACCGGAAAAGCGTTCGTAAGCAACTGCTTTAAACATCTTTTCATAAACGGCTTTCAGACCCGGTTTTGTCGCCGCGACATAAGTTTTTCCGCCAATGTCGGTATTACCGCCGAATGCGTGTTCCATTAAATTAACGACACCCACATCAATAAGCACGGATTCAGGTGCGGATTGAGAAGTATTACTGGTTTTCATATCAAGCACGCTTGAAGATATATAGCCCTTTAGTTCTGCTTCCTGATTTACCAGATAGGAAATAATAAGACCACCGACAATTTCGGCAGTTCCTTGTATTACTGATCCATCAATGCTTATAGGTGCATTCCCGCCGGCGGTTGGCATAGAGGTAATCATGCTTTTTACATTGTATTTAGCGCGTTCAAGCATTACGGATGCCGTACGGTTTTCAAGACGCATAATCGGATTGATGCAGTTGCATGGATCAATAAAATCTTTTTCACGTCCAGGACCGAGGAATATATTACTTAATTCTGCCAGATATTTGACCACAAAACCATCGAATGGTTCAATTTTACATGAGTATTTATCCGTCAAGCCGGCAAGGATAAGAAAAGATTCTATCGGTGCGGTTGGAATAGCGATGTCGGTAATAGACAGAGGAACATTCATATTGCCTATTTTGCTTTCCTGATGAGCAAACTTTACAATATCCTCAAAATCTTTTCTGGTCGCGACGCTATGCTCCGCATTTTTATAATCATAAAACTTTGGCGCGATATTACCAAATCCGGTTTTGAAATCAACTTTTGTTTCTGGAACCGGCTCAATTCCGCAGGCAGGTTTAGTGTTTTTATAACGTTCATTTTGAAAAGCTGTAAATTCATCAATAATCGTATCATTAAAAAGAATACGATTCTTTGCGGATAATTTCAATCCATTTTTTATCAACAAGCTTGTCAATTCATCATTATCTACCTGATAACCGATATTTTTCAGAACATTTCTAACTTTTACTGATAACACATCCAAATCGCTGTCTTTAAACACTTTGTTCATTTTATAATTTCCTATTATTTTTGAATTTTCAAATCATGTTTTTGCTAGTTCAATCATAACTTCTTTTAACGCATTAGTATGTCGTTCCTGATAATCCAGAATAAGTGCTCTATCCGTTTGATCTACTCTAGATATCTTTGCATCTTGATTATCAACTTGCTCAAGATCAAATCCGGGAATTTTACCAAAGTCATAAAGCCAGCTAGACAGGCTGCCTGCCGTACAGAAAAAAGCGAACCAATGCTCAGCAAAATCGAGATCAGGAGAGAATCCTTTAGCAAAACTTTTGATGATGTTTTTACATTTGAGCGCGTATTCAGCATCATCTTTCGCTGATATTGAAGCACCTGCAGGTAGTCCGCAAATGCTTGCCAACCAGTGAAAGCTGAAAACAATATCCGGCGGGTTACTTTCAAATACTGACATAACCGCCTGTGTTTCAGGAGCACTTGCCGGTTGAGACCCTCGGTATGTTACAGCACTAGTATCGGATGAATCCAATCCATATCCGTATTCAATAGTTTCCCATTGTGCCGGAAAGTTTCGGTTCAAATCCACACCCTGGTGGTTGGTACGGATATACCATGGAGTTCCTTGTGCCATTTCTTCTCTGGCATCAATATTTACTGCGGGGATTGCCACTATTCGGATATCCTGAAATAAGCCTGGGGATTTATCAAGCAAGGTGGATATGGCAGGAATAATTAATTCCGGACCTGATTCTCCACCGTGAATAAGACCCACAAATCCCAAGGTTTTTGACCCGGAGCCGACTTCAAGACAAGGAATGTCTCTGCCTTTGACTGTCCGACCACAAACTGAGAGCCTGGCAAGCCCATTTGATTGTTCACAAAGATTTCTTAAACGCGACATCATCTTTTCATAAGACCACCACACTTCTGGATCCCGAACCCGAACCGGCACTGGACCCATTCGGCATGATGTCTTTGTCTGGATAAAGTAGGAGTAAGTAAGCCCTATCGCAACTGAATCATCCTCAAACATGTATTTACGATTATTGCTTGCTTCTAAACTTCCTTGAAATATGAGCTTGGCGTCTGTTCCATCATTATTCAGAAAGAATTCCTCGTAATCTTCGCCAAAGACAAAATCTTCTTCCTTTCGGTAAATACGGAAATTATCAAATTCATCAGTCGATGCATCATTAAAGAGAGTATTGTTTTTATACCAACTCAATGTAACCTTATTATTCTTTACGATTGCCTTAATTCTTGTTATAGTTTTACGCATAATATATATTCTTCTATGTAATGATTTTTATTTAATGACAGAGGACACCCATATCGGGCTTGTCCATCCCATTTCACCATCTTTTTGAGTTATTTTCAAGTAATAGGAGTCTTCTTCTTTTTCGCTGACAGAATCATCACAGAAGACTGTTTTGAAAAATTCATTATCGGAAGACGCCGAGAATATAATATCATTATTTTTAATTATTTCAATTTTTTCGAGTACATTAGTTCCGGCAACCGAAATTTTGATTTCACGTTTACCCGAACAAGTGATAATCGACCCCATAGGATTGGAATTAATATCAAACTCCATAATCATTTTCACTCCAGTCGTTCCGTAACACCTTCTGGCGCGGAATGCCTCAAAAAGCCCCTGCCGGGTCAAGTCTTTCGCGTAAACACACGCCATTCCACCGGGATATTTTCGTGGTTCCCTAACCGATTTTACCGGACGCCCGTTGTGTCCGTCAGAACCACCGATAACACCGATATGCTTGCCCATTTCTAAAACATCCTGCAAATATCCAGTTCCGGGATTATTCAAGGGTCTTTCACTGTCGGCTTTTTCCGAAGAACCGTGGCAGGAAGATATTTCCAGCACTTTTTGAACATCCTCATCATGGTATTCCCAATCGGTTCCCGGAACATGACAGTCCAGCTTATAGCCAGTGTGATGCACCTGTACAAAGGCATCCGACTTTTTCAGTTCAGCAAAAAGTTTTTCTGATGTATCATAGCGGGAATCATAAGGATTCATCCTGATTTGATCGGGGTTCAGAAAACAGACGACTTTATGTCCGAAAGCGTAATGTTGCCATTCAATAGACGGAAATGTCACAAATTCGCCGGGCTTATAAAATTGTTCAGCCATGTAATTCGCAATCAACCATTTGTCGTCAGTCAGGTTTCCTGACTGGGTCTGAATCGGGAGTGCGAGAAAATGCAAGCCCTGTTCCATCGCGGCAGTATAAGCCTCTCTTGGACTGGCTAAGCCCGGACTCAAATGGTCATGATTGTGAATATCACCGAAAAAGAGTTTGAATTCAGGCTCTTCGTTCAGACATTTTACCGGATTTGACGCGAAAGTTATATTGCTGAGGGTATCTCTGCCTTTTAGTATATAGCAACCCGGAGTAGATACTTCTAAAGTATTTTTTAATTTACGGTATCCCTGATCGCCTTCCTGTAATTCGATATTTCGCGACACAGCTATATCACGTTGCGAATCCAATTCGATATTAGCAGCACAGTCAACAGGATTGCCATATTTGTCGAGTAATCTGATAGCGAGATCAGATTTTTCATTACATTTTACATCTGGTTCAATATTACACTCAATCTCATAAATATCATTTGCCAGAATATTCAACGGCACCATATCAATAAGCCGTGAAAAATTTTCGTTCGCTTTGGTATAATTCAGATAAAAATTCACTGGTCGGGCAATTTCAGAAATTTCAAGGCTTTTATTTTCCCCGATTACAACTTCAATACTATCATCTTTCCGTAAACTTCCAGATATTACAGTCAAAATCACTTCTCTTTTACAAAAGCAGGATACCACATCTAATGTCAGTTCAACGTCAGCAGAACAATTAAAAGTAACTAGAGTCGGATTATTTTGATTGTCTATCTCTTTGCTTATTTTAGAAAAAGGATTATATCCTATGGCGTGAATTTTTATTTCATCGCCCTTCTGCAACTCGATGTCTCCGATTTTACAGGTCAAGGCGACAGAAGTTTTTTCTCCGGCATATCTGGTCGCGCAATCAAGATACAGGCGTCCCAAGCCGTATGATTTGTAAGACCTGCGTTCTTCCAAAAACTGATGACGGTTGGATTCACCTTCGCGTGTCTCACCACTGTAGTGATGCGCCATTCTTTCTTCAAATGTCATTTTACTCATTATTCTTTCCTTATTGATAGTATTAGGGATTTATATTTTTGAGATTTCTAATTCGGAGTGTTTCCCCAGTCGGGTACATCCATCCATTCGCCGTCTTTCATGGCTGATCTGTGGGCGATTAC
>JAHOYW010000226.1 GCA_019038735.1 Victivallales bacterium
GCCCAACACAAACCATTGAATCGTTCTTTTTCCAGATATTATTGAGTTTTTCTAAAAAAGTCATATTTTTATCCTTTTATGTTTTATTATTGTTTGATAACAATAAACTGTTTTATTTTTATTACAAATTTTTATTTTGTCTATTTAAGCCGAATCCTTGGATCAGCCCAGGCATAAGCGATATCCGCTAACGTGTTCATCGTGACGAATAATATCGCGCTGATTATTACCAGAGCTTTTAGAAGTTGTAAATCCGAGTTGTTTAGTGCCTCAATGCCTAAGTATCCAAGCCCGGGAATACCGAAAAAAGTCTCAAGCAGTAGACTTCCGGTAAATAAAAACGGTAAAGACGCTGTGGCGTGGGTGATGATCGGAATTGCTGAATTGCGCAGTAAATGCCTGCTGTAAACCCTAAGAGGAGAACAGCCTTTCGCCGTTGCGGTTCGCAGGTATTCGTGGTTCAATTCATTGACGAAAACTGTTCGATGAAAACGTACGCTGGCACCGAGTCCGCTGGCAATGCCGATGATTAAGGGCAGGGCGAGGTTTATTAAAGAGCCCCATCCCCAGACCGGAAACCAGTTTAAGGAATATGCTAGAAACCATTGACCAAGAATGATAAATACCAGATAGCTTATACTCATGGTTGAGATTGAAAGCAGCATCAAAACTCGGTCGGGCCAACGCCCCTTGTAGGCGGTAGCCAGCAGTGCCAGACATATTCCTATGATGATTTCTCCTAGAAAAATTGGTATCATCAGGCAAAGAGATGGTCCGACTCCGCGCCACAAAATATGCCGGATCGGCTCACGGGTTACTACAGTGCGACCGAAATTCAAAAAAGTCAGGTATGGAAAAGTCGGGGTAAATGAGATTATTTCCTGAACTGAACGAATTAATTGTGAATTTAAAGGAGATTCTTGTTTACGGAAAAAATCGACTGAAGCTATTTCAGCTTTATTGGAAATGACTAAGGATTTTTGAGTCGGTAAAATATTTATCTCAAGCGTTTTCCATGTTTTGCTATTTGTCCTGTATTTTATACGGCATTGTAGTGGAGCATTTATATTGAAATTGCGTTGAAATTCTACGCTTCCCTTGTTTAAAGATAAACAGCCGTCTAGCAAACGTGCTTGTGGTGAAATTGTTATGCCTAATGTTTTGTTGCTGTTAGAAAAATCAGCAGAACTGAAAGCTTCGGTTTTTCGCCAGCTTCCGTAGATGAGCGGCAAATCCGCGCCGAGGTCTGAACGCAGGTCTTCGACTTCACGAGGAGAGGGGTTTTTGCCCAGCACCGCCGCCGCCGGATCGCCTGCCGCTACTCGGAATAATCCGAAAGTAAGCAGGACGACTCCCGCGATTATTAGAATCGAATATAAAAAACGTTTTATTATATAATTTAACATTTAGATCCTAGAAAAAACGGTACATCTTTTAGTTTGAATTTTTTAATCTCGGCTTCATCGTAAAATACTTTCATTAAAAATAAACCGTGAGGCGGACAAGTTTGAGGAGCTTTTGAACGGTCTTTGGAATCAAGTATTTTCTTTACCTGTGCCACGGATATAGCTCCAGCGGCGACTGCTTCGAGCGTACCGACTAAACAGCGAATCATTTTATACAAAAAACCGTTTCCCCTGAAAGTGATGCACAAATACGAACCAAACAAGTGGAAATCAATATCATAAATTGTTCGTACCGCATTTTCAATGTCTTCGCGATTTACTACGAATGACGAAAAATCATGTGTGCCGGTTAAATGCTTCGCGGCTTCCCGCATTTTGTCTATATCAAGCTTCCAGCGTGAAAGCCATGAATAATCAGCGGAGAAAGGACTTTCCTCACCGACATTGATTACATATGTATAGGCTTTGCCGACGGCAGCAAAACGCACGTGAAAATCCATTGGGACTTCTGTGATGTTGCGGATCGATACGGAACTGTCCAAAAGACCATTGAGGGCGATTTTGAGTTTATCAAGCGGAATAAACGGCTTTGCCGGCGCAACGAAGCTTGCGGCAAATCCCAAAGCATGGACTCCCGCGTCAGTACGGCTGCTGCCGACAAGTTTTATTGGCTTCCCGGCATATAATTTAACTAAAGTATCCTGAATAAGTTCCTGAACGGTCAAATTGTCGGGTTGAATCTGCCAGCCGCCATAATTTTGACCATCAAAACTTATTTCCAGTAATAAGCGTTTATCCGCTTCGCAAGAATTATTTTTTATACTCATATCATAAATATAAACCGATTTTGACAATTTTATAGTTTGAAAGCTCAAAATCATGTTAAAAATTAGTTGGACAAAATGATTATAAGCCTTATATTAATTTGGAATTCAAAACAGGAAATATATTTATGGCAAAGGCTTTAATTTTTTTAGCAGACGGCATGGCAGATTTGCCCTTGGAACAACTTGGCAATAAAACTCCGCTGGAAGTGGTGGATACTCCGGCAATGGATTCTATTGCCGCGAAAGGCAGCAGTGGTACGTTTCTGACTCTACCGGAAGGCTTGCCAACCTCGTCTGACGTAGCGAACATGTCTGTCTTGGGGCTTTATCCTGAACATAATTATCCCGGACGTGGAGCAATTGAAGCGGTCAGTCAGGGTATTGAACTTGCTGAAGATGATGTTGCCTGGCGCTGTAATCTGGTGACTGTTTCGCCTGAGGGTATTATGGCAGACTATTCAGCCGGACATATTGAGGATGAAGTATCAAAGCAGTTAATTGCTGATCTGCAAGCGGAATTTGCTAGTGATAAAGTAAGTTTTTATCCCGGTGTGAGCTATCGTAATTTGTTGGTTTTGCATGGTGCCGAGTTTTCACCCGAAGTTTTTTACTACAAGCCTGATTCTTCACATGGAATTAATATTGAAGATTTGCCGTGGACTGCGCTTAATGACAGCGTTGAGGCCGAGCATACAGTTGATTTTTTGAATGATTTATTTGCTGAAACTGCTGATTTTTTAGCCAAACATCCTTTGAATGCCGGGAAAGATTCACCGGCGAGTCATATTTGGCCGTGGAGCCCGGGCAAACGTCCTGACCTGAAAAGTTTTGCAGACCGTTTTCAAGGTAAAAGCGCGGCGGTTATCAGTGCGGTGGATGTTATTCGTGGTATCGCTAAATGTACTGATATGGATGTTATAATCGTCCCCGGGGCGACTGGTTATATTGATACAAATTACGCGGGCAAAGCCGCGGCGGCTATTGAAGCTATTAAGACTCATGATTTTGTATATTTACATGTTGAAGCGATTGATGAATGTTCGCATGAGGGGAATTTGGAATTAAAAATGCAGGCTATCGCGGATTTTGATTCGCAGATTGTCGCGCCGGTTCTGGAAGCTCTCAAGGATGAAGATATTATTTTTGCGGTATTGCCGGATCATCCGGTGCCTATTGAATTACGCAAACACACCAGGACTCCGGTACCGCTGGCGATTTGCGGTTCCGGGATTGCTTGTGATGAAGTCAAGGTCTTCAGCGAGAACGAAGCTCCGAAAGGTAAGCTTGGTTTTTTGAAAGGCGATGAACTTATGAAGATTCTTCTGGAGCTTTAAAATGTAGCTCAAGCGTCTCGCTTGAGTATATTCACAAGCGAGACGCTTGTGCTACATTCAAAAAAGGAATGAAATATGTCAAACAGCTTGAATAAGCACAGCCGAATCCATTTAATTTCTATATTTGTGGTGCTTTGCGGTTTTATTCTTGGTGTACGCGATGCTTTATTTCGTGAATTATGGTTTGATGAAGCACTGACGGTCGGGGAGTTTATGTATTTACCGACGATTGCTGCCATTTACCGCAACTATGTTATTCCCAATAATCATATCGTTTATACTATTTTTCTGAAATTTTGGAACGAGTTTTACAGCACTAATTTTTCTCTGGACTTTTACTGGCGTTTATTTACTGTTTTGACGGCGGCAATCACTGTCGGGGTGATGTTTCAACGCTGGCGTAAACGCTATGGGATAATTACGCTTAGTCTGGTATTGTTCGCTTTTACTTATTCGCTTCCTTTTGAAATTTACGCTACAGCACTGCGTGGATATATGTTGAGTATGCTTTGGATTGTTTTGAGTTTTGAATTTGCCCGATTCTGGGTTTTCAAGACTAAGTGGCATGCCGGACTTGGGTACTTTATATTTTGCCTGCTGGCAGTTGGAACTATTCCGTCCAATCTTTTTGCGCTGGCGGGAGTTGTTATTTTCTTTTTTCCTTATTTCGGTTTCAAACAAGTATTTAAGTGGAAATTTATTTATCTAGCCGTGGTTCCACTGGCGGCAGCGGCTTTATTTTATCTGCCGCTCAGCCGGAGGGTTGCTGGGATTCTTAAATTAAATGAGGGTTGGGATAGTAAAATTGATGTTATTCGGCTTGTTTATTCCAGTTTTATGATTGCGTTTTTACCTTTAATTATCGCGGCTTTGGCTGGTGGAATGATTTATTTTCACAGAGCCAAAAATAGAAAATTTCTATGGATATTGTCTATTTTATTAATCCCTGTTCCGGTTATATTTTTGCGTACTCCCGCACCCTTTCCTCGGGTATTTATTACTCTGTGGCCACTGTGGATATTATTGCTTTGTGCCGGTTTGAAACATTTAATAGCGAGTTCTAGAATTTGGAAGAAACAGTTGTTTCTAGTTATATTTTTACTTGGCTTGAGTGTTGCCTGGGGAGCTGCCTGTCATAAATATAATGGACTTTTGAGCAGAGTTTTTCATGGCGAACAGCATTTGGATGATTTTTTTAGTCCATACTATATGAGTTCGAAACATAAACCCTGGGCTTTGATTCAAGAGATTAAAAAAACACTTGGAGACAGCGAAAAAGCTGTATATCTCAGTTTTAATTCAGAACCTTGTGTGATAGTGCTTTACAGTCGAATGACTGGAATTTTAGTTAATTGGATTTTTGATAAACCGCAAGTTAAAGTTTTGGGTTTATCTCCCGGTAGCTGGATAGTAATTAAACAATCTGAAAAAATTGACGACATAAAAAAACGTTTTGGAATTAAGACCAAGCCTTTATTCCAAAACGGAGTTTATTTAGTATTTCAGGTGATTACTTAAATACAAAGAATAGAGTTGTAATGACTATTATTGTAACAACTACGCTAATTATCATTGCAACATTTTTTTTACGTTTTTTAGCAGCCCTGATTTTATCTGTGTTGCTTTGAGCCAATTGACCGAGCAGAGTATTCATGCCCGAAAATGTTTTTTTCATGGTATTACGAACTTTAGCCAACCGCCGGTGTTTTAATTCCTTCGGAATATCGTTCATAATATTTCTAACTCTAGTTTTTGTTAATTCTCTGTTTTCCATGAATATATCCTTTCATATTTTCATATAAGCATTTAGTTCTTCTATTGATTATTCATTATGAGTATAGCATTATTAGTATGAAATACCAAATAATTAATAAAAAAATCAAAAAAAATTCCTTTTTTGCTTGATAAGGAGACAGATGTCTCTTATAATAAAACCAAAAGAGACATCTGTCTCTCGTTATCAGAAAGCATTTTCATAAATATAAGCGAGTAAAGAGATGAAAGCGAAACAATTACCAAGATTAACACCATCTGAATTTGAAATAATGAGTATTGTTTGGGAAAAAGGAAAAACTACCGTGGGGGCGATAATGGAGCTTATCAACGCGAAGCGGAAGGAGCAGTTGCGCAGATCGACCATACGTGTTCAAGTGATTCGTTTGGCGGAAAAGGGCTGGTTGAAAGGGGAAAAATTGGACTCAGGTCTGCATTATTCTGCCATTGCGCCGAGAGCGGATGCATCACTCAGAATGGTTGATGAAGTAAGAAACCAGGCTTTCAGGGGTTCATATTTTGAGTTAGTCAAAGCTCTTTTCGCGAATTCCGATGTATCGAGTATGGAAATTGAAAAGATTCGCAATTTTATTGATGAACAACAGGAAGGGGAGTAATAGCAATGGAACTGTTAAATAATACTGTTTTTGCCGCTCTTGTAATTAATCTCTTGCCGCAGTTAGTCATTTTATCGGTGATTGGCTGGGTGATAACATTAATTATCAGAAGAAAATCCGCAGTTTATCGAAGTTACGTTTTAAGCTCAATAATGTTTTCCATACTGCTGGTAACATTTATTTCGATGGCGTTCCAGTTGATGGATCTAAGCTGGGGTAAACCACTTTTCTCTATAAGTCAAAATCAAGCAAATAACGAGGAACTTGAGTCTTACACGCCACCAGCCTTAAGTGAAGCTGATAATATCGTAAGCACTCAAATTGTTGAATATATGGGAAAAACTGTTCCTGCAACTAATGAGCTCAGCAAAATAGAAAACGCGGATGTAAATTCAGCTAGGGCAATCGTAATAACACCTTTGCTGGTAAATTGTTTTGGCATCCTCTGGCTCGGCGGATTTTTGTTTGTCTTGTTCAAACTAGTTTATTCTCTGGTGTTCCTGAGAGGATTCAAAGCCGCGACGCTTACTGAACTTGATGATGAATTTATGACGATTCTGCGTGAAGTAAGCGAAGTCTTTAAATTCAAATATCTTCCTGAAATTCTCATCACAAAAGCGGTCGCGTCGCCGATTACTATAGGAATTAGCCGAGTATCGGTGTTTATCCCGAAAAATCTGTATGGAAGTATGACGGAAGATGAATTCAGAAGTATTTTGTTTCATGAATTTGCCCATATTCACCATAAAGATCATCTTTTTAGCATTCTGAATAAATTTAACATCGGACTTAACTGGTGGAATCCACTGGTTTATCA
>JAHOYW010000004.1 GCA_019038735.1 Victivallales bacterium
GCATTACAATTAGCCCAGGCAGCTTATACTATAAATAAGCATCTTCTGCACTTTGTGACATAAATCATAGTTGTTTTTTCGTTTTAAGGTTCGGCAGGTCATAAATTTTCCATTTAAAATACTCATCATCCCGATAGCCGTATGCCTGACGCATCAACCAGCGAATTTTGTTATTGAAACCTTCCATCGAAGCATTTGAAAGTCCGCCCGTTCGCCAGTATGCGGTAATCCCTTTCATGTGCTTTTCTATGGTATTTGCCATTTGAATAAGTTCATGAACTTCGGTTTGCCTAGCAATCGCACACCAGTTGATCAAAGCCGCTTCTGCTTGAGTATCATTTTCGGCTTGGCGGTAAATACTGCGCAGAGCTTCTTTCAACATGCTTGCATCGCCAAGTTCACGAAAGGTCTTGCGCAAGTTGTCAAGCAACAGTTTTGCATCTGGGTCAAGCTTTTCCACGCTTCGCAAAAAGAGGAAACGTTGATTTTTAAGGAGCTTTTTGTGTGCATCATCTAATCCTGCTGTAATTCTACGGCGAACTTTGTCAACTTTATCATTCATCATTTTTATGACATGAAAATGATCAAAGACTATTTCAGCCTTTGGCAGATTTTCACTTACCCACTTAATAAAAGCTCTTGACATATCCATTGCTACAGCCTCAAAATTTCGCTTTACGCACCTTATCCTGTTTTCGAATTGTTTCAATGCTTCAGTTCCTTTGCCATTGCCAACGTGCAGGACTGCTCCTGATTCTAAGTCCCTGACAACAGTTTTGTATTTTTCATTTTCCTTTTTCCGAGAAACAAAAATTTCATCAATGCCGATTATCCTGACGTTTTTCAGCTTGATCCGTTTAAACTTCTTCTTTAGGTATCGCTTTTCCACATTTTTAACAGTTCGCCAGTCTAGGTCAAAATACTTTGCAATAGCTGAAATGCTCATCTCAGAACGCAATTCAACTATAGTACGCTCAAGTGCTTTCGTAATTCTAGATTTTGGATGAGATAAGAAAGGGATTTTTTCAATCTGTCGTTTTTTGCATTTCATGCAGTAAATGCGATGTATGGTGAACTCAAAATATGTTTTCTTCAAGCCGTAAGGTAAAGCTTGAATTTGTCGGACACGTAGAGCTTCAAGTCTAACTTTATTCGACCTGCATAGGTCGCAGTTAAAATTCTTGCGCTTTATACATTGGATTACTTTATTGTCTTTAAATTTCAAAGAGGTGTGTTGAAATTCACGGATTTGTTGAGTATGATACATGAGGCTGGTTGACATTTTAAAATCCTTTCATTTTTTCGCAAATTAATAAAAGGAAAAGTTGCCAGCCTATTTCTATTTTACTACCTTACAAGCTTCAAAAAAACATTTTTTTGAAGCTAATAAAAATATCATAGCCAGATTACTGAAGCAGTCAGGTGGAAAACGGAATAAAAGGGAGCTTGCGACCGGTTATGCCGGATTGGAACTTGACGGCGAAAGGTTCTGGCTAAAAATCTGTGTCACAAAGTGCAGAAGAACCATAAATAATGATGCAATGAATGAAAAGCGTTATGAAAAAATCGCGGCTTGGGAACTTGTTAATCAAAAAATAACCTACAAAGATTCTGCGGGAATTCCAGTTTCCGGCACAATTACAGTCAAAAATATCACCGCAAGTACAGATAAAAAATATTTTTTCTATGGTACGCCATACGAAGACGAAAGACAATTTACTCTCAGCAATGGAGAGGTAATTGTACCATCATACAAAGGACACACTTATGAAACAATCCTTTCTTTTAATGTCGAGGGTGGCAATCCGATAAAATATCAAACACAAGGTGTCCCTGTGGCAAAAGGGAAACTGGCAACTTACGATAATTTTTCTTCCCCTGCACTGACTGATATTGCGCCGGATAGTTCTGAAACTGTTTTCATTGTTGATCGACCAACTTCTCCATACAATTTGACCAGTGAAGCGGCTATTGACATATTTACTTTAAGTTGGGATTGGGTTAACTCTGAAGGATTTATCGCCACAAATTTTAAGGTTTTTCGGGGGCCGACAGAAATAGCTAATGTAACAGTTCAGTCTGCCGCGAATATTCCGCTCGACAGTCCTGATGGTATTTCTTCCTACACTGTGATTGCCTATGACGCTTCCGGCAACGCGTCAACAACAAGTTCCGCTTTAATTGTTGTCCCCAGCGATCAAACCCCGCTGGCGGCTTATTTTACTTGGATGCAGAGTTATTTTGGTGAACAACTGATGTATTCATGCGACGATCCTGATGGAGATGGAGTTAATAATTATCAGGAATTCATTAATGGCACTGATCCAACTAAATTATTAGGACCAGCAGTTTCCCTGAAACAAAAAACTTATACTAAAATCGCTTTGCAGTGGCAGCCTGTACTTCCAGATGAAACTGGAATAAGCTACAAAATTTTCCGCAACGATGTGGAAATTGGAAATACTACAAGTCATTCGTTTCTTGATACTGGTTTGACCCCAGGAATAACTTTTGCCTATAAAGTAAAAGCTATCAGGGAAAATGCTCAGGATTCTGAATTCAGTACTACGCTTTCTTTCAGGACAATGTCTCCAGCGATTTCCACTTACGCAGATGAATTAAAACAAGTCGTTGATATGTTTAATCCAATTGACGCTACGCAATATACCGGTACAAGCCTGGTCTCAGCCGTAAAAAGCGGTTTGGAGTCTTTACTTGGAACCAATATTACTTTTACCGTGGTTAATAATGATATTTTTGAGAGTTTCGTTGAAGAAGAGTTAACGCTTATCAAAGCAATTACTCCGGCATTAAGTGAAACTGAACGTGCCGCTGCCCAAGCGGAACTTGATGAGCTTCTCGAAACTGGATTTGGCGGACACTCTTTTGAACATGTCTATATTCGTTCAAAACTTGCTGAACTGGCGGAAAAGCATTGGCAGCAGGGGCATAAAGCCGCGGCAAAAGCACTTTATGAATGCGCCTTGAGCTATTTAAATGATCAGGAAACATATGTTTTTGCATCCCTGATAAGCCTTGCTTCTTTTGAACTTGCTGAAATGACCGAAGATAGTACAAATGAAGAAATAACAACTATTTTAAATAACTATCGTGATACTTATTTGCGTTTCTTTGATTTCTTTGAAAACTCAACTTCACAGCAGGCTTTGACAGCTTATCGCATGCCTACGATACAGTACTTCAAAAAAATCCCGGTATTATTGAAATACGAGAATTATAATCATGATGTATTTAATACCACATTACAATTAGCTCAGGCGGCTTATGCTATAGACAATAGTCCAATATATGAAAATCGTCGTGATAAAATCGCGGCTTGGGAGTTAGTAAATCTGGAAGTTTCCATTACTAAACCGGACGGCACTTCGACAGTTGGAACTTTGCTTGTCAAAAATGTCAGCGAAGAACTGCTTGCAGGTGATGAACGTGAGTTTAGAATAGACGGCTCTTCAATCACGGTTCAGGTTTATGCCGGGCACGAATATGATCTGACAGCCTCATTTGATGTAGCTGGTGGTCCTGCGATAGAATACACTATCAAAGCTCTTCCACATGAAAAAGGCAAGAAAACCATTTACGATCCTTACAATGAAACAGTTACACAGAATCTTCCAGAGGGAGCAACTGGCGGTGAAATCGTATTTATTACTGACCAGCCAACTTCACCTTATAATTTAAGCAGTGAAGTATCTATTGATGTATTTAATTTAGCTTGGAACTGGACTAATCCTGAAGGTTTCACTGCCACGCATTTTAAGGTTTTCCGTGGCACAACAGAAATAGCTAATGTTGTAACTCAATCCGCGGATAATATTCCGTGTGCCAGTCCTGATGGTATTTCTTCATATACTGTGATTGCTTATGACGCAAATGATAATGCGTCAACAACAAGCCCGATCTTAGTTGTTGCTCCCGGTGATCAAACACCGCTGGCGGCTTACTTTGCATGGATGCAGAGTTATTTTGGCGAACAGTTGATGTATTCAAGCGACGATCCCGATGGTGACGGAGTCAATAATTATCAGGAATTCATTAACGGCACCGATCCAACCAAAATACCGGGGGTAACAATTTCCCTGAAACAAAAAACTTATACTAAAATCTCTTTACAATGGAATCCTGTACTTCCAGATGAAAGTGGAGTAAGTTACAAAATTTTCCGTAACGATATGGAAGTCGGAAGCACCACAGACACTTTCTTTACTGATACCGGTTTGACGTCGGGGGTAAGTTTCAGTTATAAAATAAATGCCATCAGGCAGGATGCTCCGGATTCTGAATTCAGCAACACTCTTTCTTTCAGGACAATGTCCCCTGCGGTTTCCACTTACGCAAATGAATTAAAACAAGTCGTTGACCAGTTCAATCCAATTGACGCTACGCAATATACTGGTACAAGTTTAGTCTCAGCGGTGAAAAGCGGCGTAGAATCTTTGCTTGGAACTAATATCACTTTCACTGTGGTTAATAATGATATTCTCGAAAACTTTGTTGAAGAGGAATTAACACTTATCAGAGAAATCACTCCGGCATTAAGTGAAACTGAACAGGTCGCCGCTCAAGCGGAACTCACTGAGTTTCTTAATGATTCTTTCGGCGGACATTCTTTTGAACATGTATATATTCGTTCAAAACTTGCTGAACTTGGAGAAAAACATTGGCAACAGGGACATAAAGCCGCCGCCAAGGCACTTTATGAATGTGCTTTGAGTTACTTAAGTGATCAGGAAACATACGTTTTTGCCAGTCTAATAAGTCTTGCAAGTTTTGAACTTGCGGAAACAACTGAAAACAGTACAAAAGAAGAAGTAATAACTATTTTAAACAGCTATCGAGACATTTATTTACGTTTCTTTAGTTTCTTTGAGAACTCAACTTCACAGCAGGCTTTGACAGCTTACCGCATACCAGCGATACAGTACTATAAAAACTTCCCGCTATTATTGAAATACGATGATTATAATCAAGATGTATTTAATAGTGCATTGCAATTAGCCCAGGCGGCTTACGCGATAGATAATGATTCAATGAATGGAAAACGTTGTGATAAAATCGCGGCTTGGGAATTAATGAATCTGGAAGTTTCTATCACTAAACCGGACGGCACTCCGGCAGCTGGGACTTTGCTTGTCAAAAATGTCAGCGAAGGACTATTTGGTGATGCTTTTGTTGATGAACGTGAGTTGAGAATAGATGATGCCTCAGTTACAGCTCCGGCTTATGTTGGTCACAATTATGAGGTAACAGCCTTATTTGATGTAGTTGGCGGTCCTGCGATGCAATATACTGTCAAAACTTTTTCACATGGTAAGGGTAAGAAGATAACTTATAATCCTTATAGCGAATCAGTCACACAAAATCTTCCTGAGGGAGAAATAGGTGGCGAAATCGTATTTATTGGAGGTCAACCGCTTACGCCTTATAATTTACGTTCTGTAGTTTTGCCGGATGTATTCTCCTTAAGTTGGGACTGGGTTGCTCCAACAAGTGCTTATCAATTACAACATTTCAAAGTTTATCGTGGTGATGTTGAAGTCGGTACAGTTACACAACAGCAAATGGATAACATTCCAAGAATACTGACTATGGACAGTTATTATTTTTATACTGTTGTTGCCGTGGATATTAACAATAATCATACACCAGTCAGCCCGGCGTTAAAAGTTCTTCCTGTATTTACTGAGGAAGAACAGGAGTATTTTGATTGGAAAACAAAATATTTCGGCGATGCCTCTATGTTGGCCAACGAAGATCCTGATCAGGATGGATTAAGCAACATTGAAGAGTTTCTGCTTGGTTCTAACCCGACCGTGGCTCCGCAAGCTGACCCGAAAGCTACTTTAACTAACATTATTCCTGGGATAGAAGTCAGCTATTACGCAGGGTCATTTTCCGCGATGCCTGATTTCAGTACTAGGTCGCCTTATAAAACAGATATCCTTACGACGTTCAATATGCCGTCAAATTACGGCAGCGTTTTGACTTCGGGTAGAGAAGATAATGTAGCTGTAGTTTTAACTGCTTATTTTGATGCTCAAGTTAGTGGTAAATATCGTTTTTATATGGTTGATGATGATGGTGCGAGGCTTTATATCGACAACAATCTTGTAATAGACCACGACCGCACAGGATGGCGTGATGGCTACAACGATGTTTATCTGAAAGCGGGAACGCACTCTTTCAGACTTGAATATTATGAAAGAGGCTCGCGTGCTACTCTTCAAGTTAAATGGGCAGGTCCGGACTTTACGCAAAAAATCATGGATAGTTCCGCGCTTTGGTACACTCCTGATGATACAACAATACTCGCGGAAGTTATCGCATGGCAGAAAGACACTGACCTTGACGGCGTGCGCGATATTGAGGAACGGAATAACAATACCAGTACAAGCTCTGGAGATTCTGACGGGGATGGGCTGAGTGACTACGAGGAAATAAACACCTACAATACTGATCCGAATAAAGTGGATACAGACGGAGATGGTGTAAGTGATTATGACGAAGTCAAAATAGCATTCACTAATCCTCTGCTTGCGGATTTCGATGGAACCTCTACTACTTTACAAACAATTAACGGCAGTAGTTTTGCTTCTTCGTCCAGTGGTTGGGAAAAGGAAGGCGACGCGGTTTACTGCGCTGCCCGTAACGGTTCAGTTACTTATAACCTTACTGTTCCGCAAAAAGGTGTCTATGTACTTGAACTTACCGGCACGGAATATAATAG
>JAHOYW010000350.1 GCA_019038735.1 Victivallales bacterium
CCATCATACCCGGCATAGATTGAGCTGCGCCGGAGCGGACTGACACTAATAATGGATTTTCTGTATCACCAAGTTTCGCGCCCATTTCAGCTTCAAGCTTGGCAATATTAGCATCAACCTGCGCTTCCATACCCGCTGGATATGTACCGTTATCCGAGAAATGTCCACATGCTTCAGTTGTTATAGTAAATCCTGCCGGAACTGGAAGTCCAATACTAGTCATATCAGCTAAGTTAGCACCTTTGCCTCCCAATAATTCTTTTTGTGACGCGTCTCCTTCTGTGGAAGTTCCACCGAAAAAATACACATATTTTTCACAGTCGCATTTGCAGTTACATCCCATTGTTTTTTTCCTTTCTTTTATGTTATTATCTATTACGAGTTATTTATAAAAAGTGTTAAAAACGCTTTTTGCTAAAATTTATTATTTGACTATCTTATATAAAAATTCTTCAATCCAGCAATTATTTTGTGCTTTTGCGGATTTGCATTAACGTTCACCAAGACATAAGAACCATAGACTATTGCTGGAAATTTCAAACCCATTATATAGACATACTTGTTCTCTTTGATTTTGGCAAGGCGATTTCTCTGGACTTCCAGATCTGTATTAAAGTAATAGGCCGCTACCCGTTTACCGCTAATTCCCATTTCCATAGCGGAATCCGCATACAAAACAGCTTCTTGAAGTGGACTGATATATTCGATTTTAACTCCATGCGCCGTCAAACAGGTAGCAAGGTCACGAGTATTCAGTGAATTATTATTCACCGAAGAACAAGCCGCAATCATAATAAATATTATTATTCCAAATAAAAGAGCAAAGCACTTTTTAAGATAAAAATCAAACATAATTCAAGTCACATTCCTTATAGTATTATATCCGTAAGCAAAACTCACTTACAATAACATTATTTAGCAATAATACAAGTTATCATAATGCCTTTTTTAATTCAATATCAAATCATAGTACAAGCCTCTCAACTTATGCGATTAGCTCTTTTTAATACGCAAGCTTGTTTTTGAGAATATTCGTTCTATAGTATTTCACTGATTAGTTTTAATTATGAATAAAATCAAAAAAAGCTATCAGTAATTGTCACTTACAAGAACTCTAAACACTATTAAAATATCTGTATGAATAATTATAATATAGTTTTGGTACATCCGCAAATACCACAGAATACCGGTAATATCGGACGTTTGTGTGTATCTACTAATACACGCCTGCATTTGATTGAGCCCTTGGGTTATTCGCTGGATGATAAATATATTAAACGTTCGGGAATGGATTACTGGAAATTTCTGGATATTACTATCTATAAGGACTGGGAAGATTTTTTACAGAAAAACTCGAAAGCTGAGATGTATTTTCTTTCGACCAAAACGAACAAAGTCTTCTGGGATTGCCCCTACCCTGATAATTGTTTTCTAGTTTTCGGTAGCGAAGGCGATGGGCTTCCTCCTGAATTCTATGATATATATAAGGAACGCTTATATACACTGCCGATGGATGGTAAGTTTCATCGTAGTTTTAATTTAGCTAATTCAGTAGCGGTCGCGCTGTTTGAAGGGCTCAGAAGAAATCACATCGAAGGATCATAGAAGTGGAAAGTATTATAAAAACAATTTTCTTTTTACTAGGCGGAATAGTAATATTAGCTCTAATTATTATGTTTTTGCCTATTCTTATAATAGCCTACATATTCATGCCCAAGCGCTTTCCGCAAGCATGGTTCAATACCTTCAGTCAACAAAGCAAAAAAGAAGACACTCAAAAAAAATATTATAATAACATCCCCGCATCAGAAGATATCATCGATATAAGTGCTGATGAAATTGAGAAATAGGGTTAAGTTTTAAGTTTTAAGGGTTAAGGGTTAAGTAAAAAGATAGGATAGAGTGAGATTCTGCGCGGAGTGCTTTGGACTGCGGTGCTCCTGCGCCGCTTTTAAATTTATGAGACTTAATTCATACCCAGAAAGATAGATAAATCAAGCCTTTTTTATGAACATCCAATATCGAACACGGAATATCCAATATCCAAGTTAAAAAAATAATCGCTATTGCTCACTTCTTCGATTTGCCTAACTTTGCCAATTCTTTTTCGCACCAACGTTTTTCTGTCCGGTTGGGAGCTTTTTTAAGTAGAGCAGTCAATGCCTTATGGCGTATGCGTGGTTCGATTTCACCGCTGTTCCAATATTTTTCCAACAGGGTTTTGCCTTCCCTGTAATCACGAACAGTTATTGATCTATCAAAATAATACCAAAATGTTTTCGGATATCGATCAAATAAATATTTTGCCAGCAAAGCTTCGCGTTCAGCTTTCTGTGGAGCATTATATAGTGCCCATCCCAATCTACGCGGCTTTATATCTTTTGATCTTTTATACTTTTCAAAATCATCCAGAGTCTGTTTGAGGCAATTTTCAAAATCCTCGAAAGGAACAGCCGCTAGTCGAATTCCATGTGCTATAGCACAAAAACCATTTTTCTTCTGGAAAGCATCGCTACAGAAAATGTTAAATATTTCATCTTTGGCTGACATGGTGTAATTCTTGTCAACACAACGCTTTCCAGACAAGAAAGTGTGTAGTAAGTATGTTTGCCCATCAAGGAATTCACGCCGGGCAACTTTTTCCCATTCGTGCTCCCAACCGGGCAGTTTCGTTTTTTGAAGAATTTCCAACAGTCTTTTAGCAGCGAACATACGGGCTTGTGTACCAATATGCTGACTTCCCATGCTTATGATTTTTTTACCGGAATGTACATTCTTAACCACATAAGCGTTGTTTTTTCGCGCAATATCTAGCGCTTTTCGCCACTCTACTTTTCGCCACCTCCCTGTTTGCCAATCCCCTTTTCGCCGCCTTCCTTTTCGTCGCTCTTTTTTTCGCCAATAGAAATCGCATAGTCTATCGGAAGCAAAAACAACCATTTCGTGTTTTTTTAGTTTTTTACCTTTTTCGATTGCTTCATGTAAAGTTTGTAAAGCCTTTTTCTCATCTTTTCGTCCGAGGTAATATTGATATTTTTTTTGGTAAAAATTCCAAGTTCCGGCTTTGGGCTCTGTCTTTTTTAATTTGTCTTCAAAAACACGAGCACCACTCAATCTCTGAGTCATACCTATACGTTTCCATGCCCTGCTACGAATTTTATTTAGATCAGCATTTGCTCCATAAAATTTTTCAGCCCATACTTGCGCTTCTTTTATGCGTTTTGCTTTGAGCAGATAATCTATCAACTGACCACGGCGTCTTTCTGTTGCTATTTCATGTTTTTCTTTCTGCGACATAAATCTATTGCAATGAAATGTGGACATCTCTAGTTCATAATAACTGACTGGTAAGTTTATTCGTTTAATCAGCAGGTCTGCAATCTGACTATACATTCCAAGCACACTTGCAGCTTCAACGTAATTTGAAAAATCCAGTTCATTATTCAAGTCAAGTAAACATAAGAATTTCTCCAATTCCAAATATGTATTCGGTTTGGTTTTGCTTGTTAGCACATGGTTTCTATAATAACTGACAAACGACATCATTCTATTAATAAGTTTGCGACATTTTACAGTATTTGTCTTGTTCTTGACAATTTTTCTGTTGATGTTTGCCATGCATATTTTTTTATCCCGTTTCAATGGCTGACAAAATCTCGCATAAAGTTCGGGAGCCATATCAACCATTTTTTCTACTGCTACACGATCTGCTTTACTTGCTTTGCCTGTTGCTAATAGTTCAATATAAGCATTTTGAAAAGAGCTAAAATGTACAGGATAATAT
Organism: Victivallales bacterium; assembly: GCA_019038735.1. GTDB lineage: Bacteria > Verrucomicrobiota > Lentisphaeria > Victivallales > Victivallaceae > JAHOYW01. The sequence goes on from JAHOYW010000350.1 coordinate 3,785, forward strand.
ATCTTTGGATCACATGTCATTATAAACGCCTGATAAACTTTTATTCCGTTCCTGTGCGATATATTATCAATTTGCTCCCAAGTGTTCGAATCTCGTATAACTTTCGGATTTAATTTACCCAAAGCCTTGATTAACGACTCTTTGTCATTTGCTTCGTGAAAAATCCTAACCGTAGCGACAAACTCTCCTGGGAAAGTAAACGCGTGTTCCTGACTGAGTAATTCATCACGCAATGATTTATAATCTTCCCGACCGTAGCGATGATATATCTTTTTGTAAGCCGCATCGCTCTTTGTCTGGTCCTCGTTGGTCATACGAGTGCGGTATTCACCCATGCGCCAAGAGGAATGGAAACCGCTAGGAAAAATCACAAGACCGTTTCTTGTCAGTTTGCGAGTTCTCATAAGGACATTCCAAACAGATTTATTTTCAAAAGCTGAGATTTTTTCTTTTGCTGTTGTTATGCTTGGGTAGCCATTTTGAAAACGCAATATTGCACCATTTTTATCTTCAGCATTCAAACTATCAGCCATAAGTACCGGGGAAGGGGTTGCTATAGAAGAAATCGACCACCAGAAAGCCCCTTTATAGCACCTTTTACCATTAGTAACAACGACAAACGGTACTCCACTGATACTTGCTTTAAGTATTTTTGCCAATCGTGCCGTTGCTCCGGGTGTGATTTTCATGCTGTGATCTGTCCACTCATAAGCAATAATATCTTTTTCTGTGAGCAATGGCGGTTCAAGTAGCTTAGCTTTATTTAAATCTTTACCATTGATTTTAGTGGCGTAAATTGCAAAGCTTGGCTGAATTCGTTTTTTTCTCGTTAACAAAGCCGGGATGTTTGTTTGAACAGTGGCAAGACCTGCCATATTAAAAAGCATTCCAATGCTTAAAATAATTGTAATCAGAATATACTTACGCATTAGTTAACTCCTGTATTTTTCATAATAATCTTAAGCTAGAATACTACATAAGGAAACAGATTACAAATTAATTATTATGAATAAATGACTGGTTTCTGCGTTCTATGGCTTCAAGCGAAGCCATGAAAATCAGGAGTAAACCTTGTTTGTATTCAAATATGAAGAAAGACAAAATAGAGTGAGATTCTGTGCGAAGCGTGTTTTTTTGTCTTTTTTTTACTTAACCCTTAAAACTTAACCCTTAAAACTCTATCTAAGATTGAATTTATATAATTTTTGCTGTATGTTTATCTTTTGATTGATAATACTGTTTAAATTAAGATAAATTATGACTAAAACAAAGAAAAAACTTCCTGAATTACTTGCTCCCGCCGGGAATTTACTGGCTGGAATAACTGCCTTTGACGCCGGAGCTGACGCGGTGTACGCCGGCTTAAGCAAATTTAACGCTCGTGAACGAAGCGAAAACTTTTCATTTAACGATATGTCCTGCCTGATTGCTTACGCACACAAGAATTCGCGTAAGGTATATGTTACCTTGAATACTTTAATCAAAGAGCAGGAATTGCCTGAACTGCTTGAAATGCTGTCTGAACTCGCCAAAATACGACCTGATGCTGTAATTGTTCAGGATTTGGGTGTCCTGCGTATAATCAGGGAATATTTTCCTAACATGGAAATTCACGCTTCCACACAAATGGGCATTCACAATTCCGCCGGTTTGCGGATTGCTGAAGAAATGGGCATCAAACGGGTTGTTCTGGAACGCCAGACCACGCTTGAAGAACTTAAAATTATGCAGAAAGATTCTCCGCTTGATCTGGAAATCTTTGTACATGGAGCCCTCTGCTGCAGTTTATCCGGGCAATGTTTATTTTCGTCCTGGCTCGGAGGTTGGAGTGGCAACCGAGGCAAGTGCAAGCAGCCCTGCCGACGACGTTTTTTTGGTTCAAAAGGCAATGGTTTTTTCTTTTCAACTCAAGATTTGAGTACTTTGGATCTAGTCCATAACTTTAAAGAAATGGGTATTGCTTCATTAAAAATAGAAGGTCGTTTACGCAAAGCTGACTATATTCAAAACGCAGTCGCCGCTTACCGCATGTTATTGGATTACGAGGGAAAACCGAACCGCAAACTTCTGGGCGAAGCCCGGAAAATCCTCAGCGGAACTTATGGACGCAGATGGTCTCACGGATTTTATTCCGAAGAATCCATTAAAACTTTAGTCAAACACGATTCCCCTGGTGCTGCCGGTCTGCTTTGCGGACGAGTTGAAGTCTCCGAAGATAAAGGTTTCGGCTTCAAAACCGCGCATCGTTTATATTTGGGCGACAGACTCCGTGTTCAGCCTACTACTGGCGATGAAGGTCCGGCATTGACTGTAACGCGTATGTCAGTAGCTGGACATCAAAGCATGAAAGCGACTACTGGACAGGAGTGTTTTATTTTTTGCGACAAAGACATCCCGATGCGGGGCTTAGTATATAAAATTGGCGAGAATTACGATGACATGCAGAGCAGACTAGCTAATTTACCTGAACTGCGTTCAGCTCTGGATTTGCAGATAATGGTCTCCGCAACTGAAATAGAAGTAGCAGTTCTCAATGTGGACTGTCCGGTTTGGAAACACCCCCTGCTCACTCAACCCGCAAAAAAACATCCTTTAAATCCCGAAAAAGTTATTACGGAATTCATGGCAAGCCGCTCGGAAGAGTTAGCTGCTGGAAATATCCACGCGAATATAGATGGTGCTTATTTTGTTCCAGCCAGTGAATTAAAAACCTTAAGACGAGCATTTTGGGACTGGGTTCTGGCAAATATCAAAATTGAAGATATTTTCAATAACAATCTTAAAGCCTTAGGGAAATTTCAAAAAGATTATCAGGCGATAAAGAAAACAGAGATCAAAGCCGCCGAGCTGCCCGAAACCATTGTCATGGGGGTTAATACAAAACTGCCGGCTAAGCGAAGCGCAATCAAAGCT
>JAHOYW010000109.1 GCA_019038735.1 Victivallales bacterium
ATATAGAATTTACTCATTACAAACAAAAGCAGAGTAAAACAGCTTTATATCATCAAAGAAATCAATAAAAAAACTGTAAGCTTGCCAAAAATACTGTTTTGAGCTTTTGCCGACAAGAGAAAACGTAAATTCCCAAATTTATGTAGTTTCCTTTTCGACCAGTTCGGCATAGCGATTATATTTTTGATAATGCTTTGCGTATTTTGCTGTATTAGCAGAGATTGGCTCGTAGCTTGTTTCAAAACCGCCATTCATTCTGTCCATAGCCGTTTCGATACTGTCGTAATATCCTGCCGTGACCGCCGCGAACATTGCCGCACCCAAAGCGCAGGCTTGTTCGGATTTTACCACTTTGATAGGCATGCCCAGTACGTCAGCACACATTTGCATGATGAATGGAGATTTCTTAGCGATTCCGCCAAGCGCGATGATTCCTTTTACCGGAACACCCTCTGAAACAAAACGATCAGCAATTTTTTTTGCGCCAAATACGGTTGATTCAACTAATGCCCGATAAATCATTGGTGCTGAACTGCCAAGATTTAAACCGAATATAGCTCCTTTTAAGTTTTGATTGGCATCGGGAGTACGACGACCATTCATCCAGTCAAGTGCGAATACATCTGTTTCACCAATTTCTATTTTGACTGCTTCCTTTTCCAGTTCAGCCATGAATTTTGAAAGTATTTGTTCTTTTTCCGCAACAGAAAAATGCTCCAGCGGCCAGCACAATACACGCTTGAACCAGGCGTAAATATCGCCAAACGCCGATTGCCCTGCTTCCATACCCATCATTCCAGGTAATACTGAACCATCTACTTGCCCGCAGATGCCTTTGATGAGCCTGTCGCCGACTTCAGCATTCGGAGCGACAATAATATCACACGTGGATGTTCCCATGATTTTGCTTATATAATACGGCTCTATCTGTCCACCGACCGCGCCCATATGCGCGTCGAAAGCTCCGCCGCCTACGGCAACATCAACTGACAGACCAAGCTTATCAGCCCATTCTTCAGTTAAATTCCCTACTTTTACTTCGGCCGTATCGCTTTCTTCATACAAACGCTCACGCAGTCCGCTTAAAAGCGGATCGAGTTTAGTCAAAAATTCTTCTGCAGGAAGACCGCCCCAGCTTGCGTGCCACATGGCTTTGTGTCCCGCCGCGCAACGACTGCGTTTCATGGTTAAAGGATTAGTATTAGCGGTCAATACAGCCGAAATCCAGTCACAATGCTCAACCCATGAAAAAGCCGCTTCACGAACTTTTTCATCAACTCTAAGTGTCCGCAGAATTTTTGCCCAAAACCATTCAGACGAATAAATCCCGCCTGAAAATTTCGTAAAATCTTCACCGCCCCAAGTTTTTGCCAGAGCGTTTATTTCTTCTGCTTCCGCAATCGCGGTATGGTCTTTCCAGAGAATAAACATCGCATTAGGATTGTCTTCAAAACCAGAGGTCAATGCTAATGGAATTCCTTCCTTGTTTACCGCTACCGGAGTAGATCCGGTAGTATCAACAGAGATGCCAATCACATTTTCAGCAGTTCCGGACGGAGCATCCGCCAATACCGCTTTAATCGTTGTTTCCAGGCCGCTAAGATAATCCAGAGGGTGTTGCCGGAACTGATTATTCGCGGGATCGCAATACAAGCCTTTATTCCATCGTTCATAGTAGTAAACGCTCGTTGCAATTTCTTCACCAGTTTCTACATTAACTAAAAGTGCGCGCACGCTGTCGCTACCATAGTCCATTCCAATCACATATTTTGACATATAACACCTTTTTGCTTTATTGTTGATATTTATGGTGTAACTATATTAGATAATAAGAAAAAATCAAGTCTTCTTTTTTATTACATTTTTGTAATTAGCCAAACAGCTGGATACTATATGTTACATTTTTGTAACCAACTACCCTCAAACAATACTTCCGGAAGATTTCTTTTTAGATTTTTCGCTATTGATTCACGCTCAATAATGATAAAAATATAAGATTTTTCTAACAAAAAAATAAACTTGGCATATCTTTTGCTGTTATCTAAATCAATTCTAATTTATAACAAAAAAAGGAAACTAACAATGAAAATGGTAATAGCTTACATCAAGCCTGAAAGATTGACCGCGGTAAAACAGGAGTTATATAAACATGATATTTTCAAAATGTCAATAACTAATGCTTTAGGTTGCGGACAGCAAAAAGGTTATCACGAAAGTTATCGCGGTGTTGATGAAGAAGTTAATCTTCTCAAAAAAATAAGAATTGAGATTGCGGTGAATCATAATTTTGTCCAATCGACGATTGACGCGATAATAAATGGCGCACAGACCGGCAATATTGGCGACGGAAAAATATTCGTAATCAATCTTGAAGAATGTGTAAGAATCAGAACAGGCGAAGTCGGCATTGACGCTATAGGTTAAAACTTTAAAACATGAGGAATATTATGCTTAGGAAATTATCAAAATTTTTAATGCTTATTACAATTATTTTTATTTCAGAATCAGTTTTTGCGGGAGGAATAGTTGAAAAAGTATCAGAAGAGATGTTTACAGTGAATAATCTCTGGATACTGATTGCTACAGTATTGGTATTTATCATGCACTTGGGATTTGCTACACTCGAGGCAGGATTGACCCGCGCTAAAAATACTGTAAATATTCTTTTTAAGAATATAATGATTGTTGCTATTGGTTTATTAACTTACGCGCTTATCGGGTTTAGTTTGATGTACCATGGCGATAGCTGGTTTATTAGCAAGTTTATTGGTTTTGCCGGATTTGGCTTATCCTGTCCTGAAGGAGTTGCTGGACTCATTGGCTATAGTAATGGTGCTTATACCTACTGGACAGATTTTATTTTTCAGGGAATGTTTGCCGCGACAGCAGCGACAATTGTCTCAGGAGCAGTTGCGGAAAGAATGAAGCTGGACAGTTTTCTGATTTTTTCAGCACTTTACGTCGCGCTTATATATCCGCTTGTTGGTTCCTGGGGCTGGGGAAAGGGCTGGTTGGATCAACTTAATTTTCACGATTTTGCCGGTTCAACTTTTGTTCATTCAGTTGGCGGCTGGGCGGCACTTGTCGCGGTAATATTGCTGGGACCACGTATCGGAAAATATGTTAATGGGAAAAGTAAACCGATTTTCGGGCATAACATACCTTTAGCGACTATTGGCGCAATGCTACTTTGGTTCGGTTGGTTTGGATTTAACGGTGGCTCTGTTCTCTCGGCTGATCCGGGAATGCTTTCCTATGTATTTGTTACTACCTGCCTGGGAGCGGCGGCGGGAATAGTCGCTTCCTGTCTGACTTCATGGAAATTACAAAAGCATCCTGACCTCACAATGGTTTTAAACGGCTGTCTTGCCGGATTAGTCGCGATAACCGCGGGAGCGGACGTACTCTCAATCAGCGCGACTATAATCGTCGGACTGATTGCCGGAGTTATTGTAGTTTTAGCCGTATTTCTTTTTGATCGTCTGCATCTTGACGACCCTGTCGGTGCGCTGGCGGTACATCTTGTCTGTGGTATCTGGGGAACATTGGCGGTTGGAATATTCTGCGAAAATTTTTCGTTCATGTCACAGTTAATTGGCGTGCTGGCGGTTGGCGGATTTTGCGTAGCCGGAGCATTTGCTATTTTTCTCCCACTCAAATATACGATTGGTTTGAGAATGTCGGCTGAAGAAGAGGTTCGCGGTCTGGATATTTGCGAACACGGTATGGATTCCTATCATGGATTCCAAATATTTAATAATCAGTAAACCCACTTACAAGTCACACGAATAATCTATTACTTATTCGCGTGACTCATTTTTTTGCATAAAAAAACTCACAACTTTTAAATATTAAAAAGTTGTGAGTTAAATATTTTATAAACTAACTAAAGAATTATTTTTTTTCTTTAGCAGCAGCATTGTCATTTTTCTGTAAAACGCCTGCATCAAGAAGTTTATCAATGAGATTCTGCATAGAATTAAAAGCGTTCAGAAAGCCTTGAGGAGGCATAATAATACGTTCGTTACAAACAGCTGAAGGATCTTTTTTCCCATCTTCATCTGGTTGAAGAGTCACAAAATCAAATCTAACCATACCACCTGCAAAATGAATTTGTCCAATTCCATCAGCGAAAATTTCTTTCTTGTCACTCATAACAAAATACTCCATTTTAATTGTTTAATAAACTTTTTTCAGTCTAACTGAAACATCTTATGCTTTCAATATATTAAGCTTTTACTTTTTTTCAAGTTATTTATGACAAAAATTTAAGTTAACTACAAAAAAATATTTATTTTTCTAATAGTGGAATTATCTTATCCTTGGAGTAAATTAGAAAGAAATTATAAAAAATGGTGAATAATGACTAAAGTTTCAGGAAACGCGGCAGTATTTACACTTGGCTGTCGTTTAAATCAGGCAGACAGTGCCTTGATATGTGACCGATTAAAGTCGGACGGCTGGGACATCGTACGTCCGGAATATGACGGAAGTATTAATTTATTGATTATCAATACTTGTACCGTAACCGCTGCGGCTTCACGCAAAAGCCGGCAGGCGGCACGGCGTTTCCGCGCAAAACACCCTGAGGCATGTGTCATTGTTACCGGTTGCAGTACCGAAATCGAAAATTCAGCCTGGGTCAAAGAAGCGGCAGTGGATATTATTTTGACTAATCCAGAAAAAAAACAAATAAGTTCTTTAGTGAAAGATTTTCTAGGGAAAAAGAGTATTTCAAGCGGGCGCACTTTCAGCATGGACCAGCCGCTTGATATTTTCCAGGAAAAAGCCGGCGGTAATTTTCAGTTCAAAAGCCGTGCTTTCCTTAAAATCCAGGAAGGTTGTAATAACTTTTGCTCCTACTGCATAGTTCCGTACGCACGCGGACCTGAACGCTCGCGCGACTGGGATGAAGTTATTGCTGATTTCAAGCAGTTTATTGATAATGGTTTTGAAGAAATAGTTCTCACCGGCGTAAATATTTGTGCTTATAATGATCAGGGCAGGACTTTAAATGAATTAATCAGGGTTTTATGCGCGCTGCCAGGTAATTTCCGCATACGTCTAAGTTCCACTGAGCCTCATCCCAACAATATGGATCTGTTAAAAACAATGGCGGAAAACCCCAAAGTATGCCGTTTCCTGCACTTATCTTTACAGCACGGTTGTGATGAAATACTGCAAGCCATGGGACGTAAATATACTAGTGCCGAATTCGCATATTTCATCAAAGAAGCACGTCGCTTAATTCCCGACATTCACCTCGGCACTGATATCATTGTCGCGTTCCCGGGCGAAACGGAAGAACATTTTGAGCAGGAAATAAGTTTCATCAGAAAGATGAATTTTTCGAATATACATATTTTTACCTATTCAAAACGCGAAAAAACTCCAGCCGCCACAATGCCTGATCAAGTTCCGGGAAATATCGCCAATGAACGTCGTTTACGTTTAGTTGCAATAGCTGATAAAATGAAAACTGATTTCGTCAAATCCCAAGTCGGAAAAACTTTGCCGGTTCTTTTTGAACGCAAGAACAAGGCTGGATACTTTCAGGGCTGGAGTGATAATTACATAAACTTTCTTTGCAATGAACAAAATGTCAAAAAACATGTCATTACACAAGTTAAAGCAATAAAAATCACAAAAGATAATTCTATTATTGGGGAAATATTATCATAATGCTTTAGGGAGCATATCCTTAAGCATTGGATTGGCGGCCAGACGGGCGTGACATATTGCCAAAGCCAAGGCATCTGTCGCATCCAAAGGGATATCGGCGATATCAAGTCCGAATTCATTCGCCATCATCAAAGCTATTTGCTCCTTGGTGGCAGTTCCTGTTCCTACCGCTGACTTTTTGGCAGTACGGGGTGAATATGAATAAGACGCAATATCATGGTCGGCTAAAGTCGCCAAAATCGCTCCTCGAACCATGCCGAGAATTATCGCGGTTTTGGGATTACGCCCCAGAAAAGGATCTTCAATAGAAGCACTATCCGGTTTAAATTGTTCGACAAGCTGTCTTATTCCGCCACTGATGCGGCGAAGACATTCTGAATGCGGCATTTTTTGCGTATTCTTGATAACTCCGCAGTCAATAATTTGTGAATCGTTGGCGGAATGGAATTCCACAATACCGTATCCGGTACAGCGAATTGCCGGATCAATGCCAAGAATAATCATAATACTCCACTAGTCAATTTCGACCTGATCAGCGATAGAATCATCGATTTCAAAGTTTGCCGTAACTTCCTGAACATCATCAAGATCCTCAAGTCTGTCAATCAAACGTAAAACTTGCTTAGCTTTGTCAGCATCTTTGAGCTCAATAGTATTTTCAGGTCTGCGGACAAGACCAGCTTCTTCTGTCACGATACCGGCTTTTTCCAAAGCTTCCATGACCGGACCGAGAGATTCCGGCGGACCCCAGATTTCCGCGACACCATCTTCAACATCAATATCTTCCGCACCAGCGTCAAGAACTATATCCATTAAAATTTCTTCGTCAGCATTTTCACCTGTTACTACAAAATGCGCCTGACGGTGGAACATCCATGAAACCGCGCCGCTCGTTGCCAGATTTCCACAGTTACGGTCAAGCGTCATACGGACATCACTTGCTGAACGATTGCGGTTATCAGTCAGGCATTCAATAAGAACAGCTACCCCTTCCGAGCCATAACCTTCATAC
>JAHOYW010000278.1 GCA_019038735.1 Victivallales bacterium
ATGAAGTACTCCGACCTGATCGTCGCCGATCACATGATGTACATAGCCCATACGCGGAGAAACAATATGTTCGCCAACAAAGGGGACTTTTAATTTCAGTTTACGGTATGCAATCCGGCATTCTTCACAGCAAAAATGACGTCCGTCATAATCCGAGGCACGTCTATTTTTTTTCAGACAATTTTCACATTGATGAACAGCAAAGCTATGTTTTTGTTCGAAATCTTTATTTATTTCCTGTTCTTTAGCTACTTCCATTCCCATATCAAAGTCCTTTGAAACTTTAGCGTTTATATCTCGTTATATGATAAGCGCACCTTTACATATTTACAAATTTAAATACTTGCTTTTAAATATATTTCACATTATAGTAATGCTAAAACTTGAGGATATTTATTATGAACGACTTTAAAAATCAGGATATTGACCGGATAATCAAGGAAACATTCGATTTTTTACGGGAAACAGGCATAAAATTTGATAAGAATGAGGAAATATTTGAGCTTTTCTCAAAAGCCGGCTGTGAGATTTCACAGGATAATATGGTTAAATTCCCCGAAAAACTTATTAAAGAATGCTTATCTTCCGTACCAAAAACTTTTAAATGGTGGAACCGCGAAGGAACAGAATTTATAGAATACGGCGCGGGCAAAACCTACTTCATCGCCGATACAAAAGCTCCATATTATATTGACCCATATAGCGGAGAAAGAAAAATTGCCGATCAGAATGCGGTCGCGCTCATGGCGCGTTTGGTTGATGCATTGCCGGAAATGGATATATGCGGCACACCAGTTTCAAGCAGCGATTTTATCGCCGACAACGCAACAACAATGGCAAACACCTCTAAGCCGGTATTTCTAATTTCCGGCGATAAAGCTGAAATTCTAAAATCTACTATTGAAACAGCCTCAGTTATCAGGGGCGGAAATGAACAGTTAAAAGAAAAAATTTATTTCGCAACTATTCTCAGTCCCGAAGTCCTGCATTACCCGGATGTCGTTATCGAACAAATAAAGTTGTGTACAGAAAACAATATTCCCACCTTCATCGGCACAATGCCGATAGGCGGCATTTCCAGCCCGGTAACAATAGCCGGAACTCTGGTCGTCTGTCTGGCAACTTTATTGCCCGGAATAGTTCTTACGCAACTATTGAAAAAAGGTCATCCATGCAATGATAATTCTTTCCCATCATTTATGAACCCGGCGACTGCCGGAACCGGCGGTCTTCCTGAAAACATCATGGCAGACATGGCAAGATCGAAGATTTGCAGAAAACTCGGTCTGCCGCTTTCCCAGCAAACCGGATTAGCAGCGATAAGTGCTGAATTTAGTCAGGACAGTATTGCGGAAATAAGCTGGAACTTCGGTGAACTAGCCAGATCCTCTTTCGATGCTTTCTGGGGAGCCGGATGCCTTGATTCAGGCTTAACATTCTCTCCTCATTCATTAATATACGCCAATGAGCTGGCAAGTCTCGCCCGCCGGGTCTGGAGAGGAATCCCCGTAGATGACGACAGTCTTGCCATTGAGCAAATCAAAACAGTAGAACCCGGCATGTTCATCATGGAAGAACACACCGCATCACACGCAAGGCAGGATTTATGGCGTGGAAAATATTCTCTGCCCTTAGAGCAGGAAACACCAGAGAACAAAAAAGATTTAGGTAAAAGAATAGACGAACACCTGAAAAACATTCTCAAAACTCATAAAGTCAAAGAACTTCCAGTGAATGTATTAAAAGAAATCACTACCATCCCATAACTTGTAAATTCAAGGTATTTTTGTCTTATTTTTAGGGTGAAATTTTGTTTTATTAGATACCCACTTTTACATATCTTGCCGCATTATGTGTTTTCTGGAGGGCGAGACTCTGTCGAGCCGAAGCACGTTCAACGTTTACGGCTCGACAGAGTCTCGCCCTCCATAAAATTCATGCTTTTCAGTTTCCTATGGGATGACTGTGAAAAGAAATCAAAAAAATAAGTTAAATATAGCTTTGCGGCAACTTGATTTTTATATTAATTTGTTCAGTGTTTTTTTGATGTCTTCGGGGGTGAGGTATTTCCATTTTCCTGATTCTAATGTTCCTAAAGTCAATGAACCTAATGAAATTCTTTTAAGAGATTTTATTTCTGGTCCGGCAAAGCGCATCATCCGACGAATTTCCCGTTTTTTGCCTTCGTTTAAGATAAATGTATATAGACAGTTGCCCTCTTTTTTAATTTTATGGGCTTTTAGGAATTCATTTTTGTCATCTATACCGCGACGCAATTTTTCTAAAACATTATCGAGAATCTCTGAATTTGTTTTGACTTGATAATTTTTCAGCACCTCGTGTTTCGGATGCATGATTTTTTCGACATAGTCGCCGTCATTAGTAAAAATCAATAGTCCTTCGCTGTCTTTATCGAGACGTCCGGCGGAAAAAAGACGGATATTTTCCTGTTCCGGCGGCAATTTTATCAAATCAACAGCTTTTAGAGGCGCATAGGGGTCTTCGTTCGTACATATATAGCCACGCGGCTTGTTTAACATTATATATACTTTCTCCTGAGACGAGACTAGTTTTCCAGCGCACAGCACCTCGTCCTGCATTGAAATTTTATAGCCTGGCTCTTGGATGATTTCTCCGTTAAGCTTGACTTTTCCCTGTTTTATTAAATCAACACTTTTACGTCGCGACGCAATTCCACAGATGCTTAAATATTTAGATAAACTGATTTTTTCGTTTTTTTTCATAAGATTTCGCTTTTTTTATAGAACTTTACTGTACAATGTACCATAAATGCGTTACTTTACGACTCGTAAAGAAAATAGAAAATAAGTTATTTACTTTTATGACATTTGATTCTGCTGGAAAATTATATATAGTATCTACGCCGATTGGTAATTTGAATGATATTACTTATCGGGCATTAGAGACTTTGCGCACAGCCGATTTGATCGCCGCGGAAGATACACGTCATACACGAAAATTGTTGACGCGTTTTGATATTCATACTAAGATGTGCAGTTATCATACACACAATGAACATCATAAAACCGCCGGGCTGATTGAAAAGATTCAAGCAGGTTTAAAGCTGGCAGTCGTCTCAGACGCAGGAACGCCGGCAATAGCTGATCCGGGCTTTTTACTGGTTCGGGAAGCACTAGCGGCGGGGATAGAACCGGAAATAATTCCGGGAGTTTCAGCTTTGACCTTCGCGGCAACAGCAGCCGGTTTGCCGGTTGACAAGTTTGCTTTTTATGGCTTTCCGCCGGTTAAATCAGGACGCAAGACGGTATTTTTTGAACGTATTGCCGCAGAAGACAAAACGGTAATAATTTTTGAGTCGCCTCATCGTATAGATAAGGCACTTGATTATATAAGCAGGATAATAGGCAGTAAAACTTCGGTCGCGATCATTCGTGAGGCTACCAAACTTCATGAAGAAGTATTACGCGGTACGGCTGAAGAATTATCAGAACAGCACAAAGACCGAAAATGGAAAGGCGAGTGTGTACTCGTAATAAGTAAAAGTTCTAAATCATAAATAAATATAAGAATACCAGAATATAATATGGAAAAAAACAGATTGAAAAAAAATAAAGGCTTTTTAACTATTCTTTTTTCAGCTTTCGCAGTTATTTTATTGCTGGGCGGTTGCTACAGCTATCCTCCAGCGCAGGTGGCGACTGAAGCAAATACTTTTTCGCAAAAAAAGAAAGACCGCTATGCAAAACTTCTTGTCGGTGTAAAAGTTTTGACTTTAGTACACGCACAAAAGATAGCCGTTAAAAATAATCCAAGTTACGCTTCCGCATATCACGCTGTCAACGCTGCAAAAATGCGTTACTATCAGGCGATTGGAGCATATTCACCCACAGTCAACGCTACATTTAGTGCCGGTGGCTCAACTTCTGACTTCAACCAGAAATCAAGCAGTTCAGTTGCTACTGATAACAGCAGTGCTTATGTCAAAGGCGGTCTAAGCGGAACATGGCTCTTATTTAATGGTCTAGCAAGAACTATGAATGTTTTAGCACAACGTCATTCCTACAAAGCGGAAAAAGCCGCACAGGAAGACATCAGACGTTTGCTCATGCAGGGAGTAGCCTTTGCTTTTTACGATATTCTTTTGGCAATCGAACGGCAGCGTATTGCTAAGTCAAATATGGAGTTTCAGTTGAGCAATCTGCGTGATACGCAATTAAAGTTTGACGCCGGCGCGGTACCTTTGAGCGAAGTACTTAACTTTAAAGTTGAAACCAACGTCGCGACTGTTTCGCAGGTACAGGCGGAATACGAGTATGAAATCGCGGTTTACGCACTGGCGCGGCTTATGGGTTATCCTGACGGGAATTTCCCGGAAATCGTTAAATTTCCAACAATCAGCTCCGCGACAGATGACCGTTTGACTTCAATTGATGTTTATCTGGATACAGCTTTAAATAATCGTCCTGACCTGCTTAAATTTCGTGAATTACTGAAAACCTCAAAATACACGATGTATCAATCATACGGTCCATTTATGCCGACGGTTACAGCTTTTGGTACAATGGATTACAGTTCTCGCCGAACCAAATACTCTTCACCATCATCAGTCGGAAAATTTGCCAGCGGTGTTTTTGACGGAGGAGTTCAAGCGGAGTGGCTTATTTTTAACGGTCTCAGCCGTTTCAATCGGGTCAGAGAAACCGAGGCCTTAGTAGCACAGGCAAAATTCAACATCGCGAATAATTGGCTTCAGGTTATAGAAGAAGTCCGTGGAGCGTATATCAATTATGTCATGCGTACAAAACAGGCTATAATCTACAAAAGAACACTGGGACTAGTAACCAAACAGCGTGATTTAGTAGAAGAAGAATATCAAGCTGGAAATACTGAATTGGCTCGTCTTTTTCAGGCACAGAACGTTTTGGTTGAATCCGAAGTTAATCTGGTACGGGCACTGGTGGCTCTGCGAAAAGCCAAAGTATCTCTTAACGCTTCTACGAACACTAATACAATCGGGGTTGACTTGACCGTCAACTAGATTGAGAAATGGAAATTTTATAATGGAAAAAATAGTCAGATTCGCCCCCTCCCCTACAGGGCAAGTTCATATTGGTAATATAAGAACAGCAATTTTTAATTGGCTTTTTGCCAGACATTGCGGAGGTAAATTTTTACTTCGTATTGAAGATACCGATCTGGAACGTTCAACCAAAAAAGCTATCGACGCTCTTTTCGAGTGTATGGACTGGCTGGGGCTGGATCATGATGATGAAATCATGTACCAGACATCACAGCGTAAAGCTCACGAAACAGCGGCTCAAAAACTTCTTGCTGAAAACAAAGCTTATCACGGCAAAGTCGATGATAAAGGACAATCTCCGATTTTCTTCCGTATTCCATTTGATGCCGGTGATATTCCTATTATCAGAAGCCTTGGCACTGTGGAAACCGCATTGCACTGTGACGAAAATGTTTCTGTCGCCTATTCCGGTTTAAGTTTTGCCGGAGTCAGCAAAAAGGGCAAAGCCATCCCGACACTTGCGTGTTTTGCCGGATTCAAGGATTTAAAGCTTTTTAGCGGTAATGAACTTGTTTTTGACTTAAACGACAAGCTTGAAGCTATAAAAAACGGCGAAGTCTTCGAAGTGGAAAATTGTTCAAAGATGACTTTCACGCGCCGTGAAGTTTTTTATAATGACATAATCAAGGGTGAATTATCAAAACCTCTAGACGGTATCAAAGATCTGGTGATTATCCGTGCTGACGGTTCACCAATTTTCCACTTGGCAAATGTTTGTGATGATATTCTGCAGAAAGTAAATTATATTGTTCGCGGCGATGACCATGTCGAAAATACATACCGCCACATTTTACTTTACAACGCGCTCGGCGCGGAAATTCCGAACTACGCGCACATGCCGATGATTGTCAATCAATCAGGAAAACCTTACAGTAAACGCGATGGTGACGCTTTCGTCGGCGATTTCCGCAAAAAAGGATTTTTACCCGATGCATTATTCAATTATCTGGCATTACTGGGCTGGTCGCCCGGCGATGACCGCGAAAAAATGACTCGTCAGGAAATGATAGACGCTTTTACTTTGGAAAGAGTAAAAAGCTCTCCAGCACAGTTTGATACGCGCAAACTTTTAAGTATGAACGGAATGTATATTGCCGATATGCCTTTTGCTGATTTTCTTAGCGAAGCCCTTGAATTTGCCGGAACATTTAATGTTGACCAGGATAAATTTTCAAAAGTTGCCGCTTTAATGCAGACAAGGACTAAAGATTTTACGCAGATCGAAAGCTGGAAATATTTTTTCAGTGATGATATTGAATATGCCGGAAAGCAATTCAGAAAGCAGCTAAAAAAAGATGAAAACCGTGCGGCATTAGTAAATTTTTCCAAAAAACTTTCAGAAACACCGAAACTTTCCCGCGAACTAATTGCCACTATACTTGCCGAGACGGAAAAGGAAAATAATTTAGAGCATGGCAAGTTATTCGCTCCAGTCAGGCTGGCAATCACCGGAGTCGGCGGCGGCGCGGAACTGGATGAAACAATAATGCTGATAGGTTCACAAGCATGCCAGAAAAGAATCATGAATGCTCTGGAAGTGCCGATCGCCACTTAACTCTTAAAACTTAACCCTTACTTTGCGCAGGCTGAGCCTGAGC
>JAHOYW010000021.1 GCA_019038735.1 Victivallales bacterium
TTACGAAAAACGATTCTGCCTTTTGTGAGGTCGTATGGGGACATTTCCATTTGCACAGTATCACCGGGGAGAATGCGAATAAAATTCAAGCGCATTTTACCGCTGATATGAGCGATTACGGAATGTCCGTTTTCGAGTTCTACTTTGAATCTTGTATTTGGTAGCAATTCTTTTACCACCCCTTCCACTTTGATTACGTCATCTTTGGCCATGTTAAAATCTCCGGTTCGTTTTCGCTTATTAATACCATATGCTCAAAATGAGCTGATAATGATTTATCTACAGTTCTGACCGTCCAGCGGTCGGCTTCTGTAAAAACTTTATATGTTCCCAAGTTCAACATCGGTTCGATTGCCAGAATCATTCCGGGTCGAAGCTTAGGTCCTTTTTGATTAGAGACGAAATTTGGAACCTCAGGGGCTTCATGCAATTTCGTTCCGCATCCATGTCCGACATAGTCGCGCACCACACCCAAATGAGCGGTTTTCGCGGCTTTTTCAACTGCCCGGCTGATGTCGCGGACATGATTTCCTGTTTTTGCCTGAGCAATTCCGGCATAAAGCGATTTTTCAGTATGCTCAAGCAAACGTTTGACATCTGTCGATATATCGTCGCAAAATGTAAAAGTTACTGCTGTATCACCGATACCGCCGTCATAATTTATTCCAACATCAATACTGACAATATCTGTTTCCTGCAAAATTCTATCAGCCCGCCCGATACCATGAACAACCTCGTCATTCACCGAAATACAAATATTAGCGGGAAAACCGTGATATCCCAAAAAAGCGCTTGTTCCGCCTGTATCGCCAATTAATGTTCCGGCAATCTGGTCGAGTTCATAAGTTGACATGCCGGGTCTGGCTAATAGTCTGATCTGATCTCTGACTCCGGCGGTCAAACGTGCCGCGTGTCGTATTTTAGGAATTTCTTCCTTGCTATGTATGACATAATTGCGCTTCATAAACATTAATTATCCCAGTTTCTCAAACAGAACCGCAATCATTTTTTCTTTTTCAACTTGATCAATGCTTGTCAAGAGGTTTTTTTCTTTATAATAATCAATTAAAGGCTGTGTGCTTGCATAGAAAACTTTTAAGCGTTCTTTAGCGGTTTCCAGAGAATCATCTGGACGCTGGAAAAGATCCACAGCGCAGTCATCACAAGTATTTTCTTTTTTGGGAGGTACAAATACCTTATTATAAATTTTGCCACATTGTTTGCATGAAATCCTCGCAGTCAAGCGTTTCAGTAAAATATCGTCGCTGACATCAAAATATACGACAGTATCTATTTTTTTGCCGATTCCTTCTAAAGCGTCTTCAAGCAATTCTGCCTGCTTGATAGTTCGTGGAAATCCGTCTAAAATAAAACCATTGTCACAATCATGCTGTTTCAGGCGTGCTTTAACCATTCCGGCGACAATTTCGTCTGGAACAAGTTCGCCCTTTTCCATTAATACAGCAGCGTTTTTTCCTAATTCAGTACCGTTTTTTATTTCAGCCCGCAAAATATCGCCAGTTGAAATATGTACCAGGTTTTCATGTTCAAGAATTCCGCTGGCTCCTGTTCCTTTGCCCGCACCCGGAGCTCCTAAAAAAATCAAATTTCTTTTGGAAATCATACTATACCTCTATTTATATGTTGTTTGTAAAAATTCTATCAATCCATTCCGAGAACGTTCTTCTTGTGAGCCATTTTCCATATCTTTGAAAACAACTTTACCGGTTTCAAGTTCATCGTCTCCGCAGATTATCCCGAAAGCGGCATTAGCTCGGTTTGCCGCGCGCATTTGAGCCTTCATGCTTTTTTCTTCGACCTCAACGACTACAGGAATATTCGCATTGCGTAAATCCTGTGCCAATTTCATATTAAAAGCCCTTGCCGAAGCACCCATACTAATCAGAAATACCGGACCTTTACCAGCAACTGGAGCCGCTACCTTCAAGGCTTCCTGAACCATCAGGAGACGTTCCAGCCCAGCCGCGAAACCAACCCCGACTATCGGTTTTTTGTTTTCCGGCAGGTATAGTTCATAACGTCCGCCGCCAGCGATTGCGCTCTGCGCGCCGATACCCGGATGGATTACTTCAAAAACCGTATGCGCGTAATAATCCAGTCCGCGCACCAGTTGTTTATCAATTTCAAAGTCAACATTGAAAGATGTCAGCAAATTGCACACAGAATCAAAATAAGCTCTGGATTCCGAAGAATAAGCGCTTAAATAATCAGGGGTATTTTTGACTATTTCTTTACAACATGCCTGCTTGCAGTCAAGTATCCGCCAGACATTACGAGTAACCCGGGTTTGGCAGTCATCGCACATATCGCCGATGTGCTGCTGGAAATATTTGCTTAACATTTCTTCAGCTGGTCCACGATCAGCTTGTACACCGCGAGTGTTTATCACAAGTTTAGCACCGCTTATTTCGAGATTGTCAAGGTACTGCATCATCATTGCCATATTTTCAGCATCAAGCTCAGGAGCGACACGACCAGCATTTTCAACACCAACCTGGTGAAACTGGCGTCTTCTTCCGGCTGCGGGACGTTCGCCACGGAACATTGGACCTATGTAGAACACACGTTTTTCATTGCCGTTCATCACATCGGTATTGAGTAAGGCACGCATTACGCCGGCAGTACCTTCCGGACGCAGTGTTATACTGCGTCCGCCGCGATCCTCAAAAGTGTACATTTCTTTTTGTACAACCTCGGTTTCATCACCGATTCCGCGTTTGAAAACTTCAGTAGATTCAAAAATCGGTGTCCGTAATTCTCCATAACCATAAAGTGGAAAAATACGACGAGCGCTATCCTCGAGTCGATTCCACAGCGGCATTTCTTCAGGGAAGATATCCGCTGTTCCCGGTGGTGGAGAAAATTTTGCCATAATATAAATACCTTTTATTTTAAAAAATAAAATGCGCCAGGCGTTTTTGCGCGGCGCAGTCTATATAAATTTATTTTATAATAAATTCAGCATCAATTAATGCTTACATTTTTTTTGTATTAAGTTTTTCAACTTGTTCTTTTAATTCCTTACCAGCACGGAATTTAACAACAGCTCTTTCAGGAATAATGACTTCGTCCTGTGGTTTATTAGGGTTGCGCCCCTTGCGGCTTTTACGAACTTTTACTTCGAAAACACCAAAATTACGCAATTCAATAGTTTTTCCTTCAGTCAATTCAGCAGCGATATAATCAAAAGTTTTTTGGACTACAAATGCAACATCATTTTGAATCAATCCAGTTTCTTTAGAAATTTTAACTACAAGATCACGTTTTGTCATTTTGGCATTCCTTTTCTTTTGTAAGAGTCTAAATTTAAGTATATAACAAGTTTTAGTTATTTTGTATCATAACATTAACCTGTCTAACTATTATAGTCAAAGCATAAAATAAAAAAATAAGAGTTTTTTAAAAGGTTTTTTAAAGAAATTTAGTCCTGATTGCTCTAAATACTGTTTTGTAGCTTTTTAGAATGATAAAAAGCTAATTGCTATTAGTCATCGGCGAATTCGTATTCTTCTTCCTTGCCCATGATTAATTCGACGGGGTACTCATAGAGGGCTTTTTCCAGAACCCAGAAGGGACTGCCGAGGATGTATCCTCCGACTGGCGCGAAATAGCGTGTTGACATTCCTACAGGAGGCAAATAATGATCACCTTCCCAGTCGCCATTACATACATTGAAAATCGCCCTTGCCGGAGTTCCAACAATATTGCCTATCAAAATAAATATTGTCGCGCCAAGATGTGCCGGCACTAAATAAACATACTCATTCGCTTTCGCGTCGCGCCAGTTAACTCCGAAAAAATCAAAGCCTTTTTCTCTTCTCAAATGTGGATAGCGTTCAGCTAAGCCATCTATTTTTGCGAAAGAATTGGCTGAAAAAACACTTAATAATACTAAGACAACAAAAATTTTACCGACTGTTTTCATTAAAATTCTCCAATAAATTATTTTTTAAGCTTTATGATTTTTTCCGCTTCTTTCGCGGGCGGCAGTTCATTGCCGGGAGCAATGCGTGTCATCCTGCTTTTTTGTATCCAACCTTTGGTGTTATCGGATTTTATCCTTACCCAGTCAAAACGGGATTCAATTACCCTTACTACTGTTCCCATGCGTAAACGAACTAATTTGCTTCCAGATTTTAGTGAAGGTAAAGAACGCAATTCCGCATTTTTTGAAGTTATTACCGCAGTGGCATTACTGTAGGCTCCCACCTGTTCAAAAATAGACGCCCCCAGAGCCAAGATGAAAATAATCAGGCAGCTGCCGATAAAAACAATACGTTTATTGAGGCTCAACTTGCGGCGGAAAGCTAAAAATATACCCGCGGCAGCCCACGCGGACAAGGCAAGCAATAACCATTCATCCGGACGGAGCGAATAAGTCGCCGCCCGCAGCATTTCTGTTGGTCCGTCGATTTTATTGACTTCCTCTAGAAATAATCTACGCCGGACAAAATTTAAATTTTCAGTAATTGCCGTATCGTAAGGTGCTAGCAGATGGGCACGTTCAAAGCATACCAGTGCCGCCGCCAGATCGCCTTCATTGCATAGACAAGTAGCAAGGTTATAGAGTAAGGCGGGATCTGGAGAATCTTTGATGATGCGTGAACGGAAAAATTCTGCGGCTTCAGTAAAATCTCCTGAATCATAAGCTGTTACCGCCTCGGCAAAATTTGTTGGCTTGGCAACTATGTCTTTGTTTTTATCAGCAGCATCAAGCATCTGTGTCATAAATAACAAGCCGATAAGCGTTAAGCGTTTCAAGGCTTTATATAATTTATCTCTAAGCTCCTTTTTGTTCAAGTTTGATGCGCCGGGCAGATAACTCGCTTCGCCGACACTGGTCATACATTGCGCTAAATTATCGTCTTTAAGTTTTTTAGCCAGCTCTGAAGTAGTCGTTCCGGGAGCTAGATTCAAGATGTCATTAATAAAAGGTACAGCTTCATGTTGAATAACTGTATTAAGGTCATCATCAGAACTCTTGCGGATTGTTTTCAACATTTTACCTTTTCTTTTTAAAGCTTCACGGCGGCGTTGCAGGGCTTTGTCGCTGCCAAGCTTTTGTTGATGCCAATGATGTATTTCGCTGATAAACCAGCACAATGGTCCGAGAATCGCTAAAATTATGTAAGCCCACAGCCAATTTAAATATAATGGTACTTTGATATTTCCATTGGCTGAGGTTTTCAGGAAAAGTATATCGGAACGCGGTATAGTCTGCTTGCTGTTAAATTTTGAATCTGGAACCGTTGGCACTGGATTTACTTTGGTATAATTAATATGTTCGGCTGGATTTTCTGATTTTTCAATTTTCAGTTTTTTTGAAAAATTGAAAGTTTTATATTTTTCCAGTAGAGATGAAAAGATTGATACATGCATTTTTAATTCTTTATCACCTTGAAGCAAGGGAATAAGGACATATTTTATTTCCGCTCTTTCTCTGCCGTCATAAGCTGTTTTTTTATCTACTTCAGGAGGATAAACGCGAAATCCTTCGACTTCCAATTTGGGAACATTCAAGGTTTCAAGAGTCCCAAGTCCGTAAACGGTCATCGCTAAAGTTATTGGATCTCCAACTTTGATTTTTTTATCCACGAAAGAAAAATTAACATCCCAATTTCCTACTAAACCAAGGAAACTAAATTTTTCTGGAGCTTTCGGTAGTGGTTTAACTTTTATTTCAAAAGGAATTTCTATAGTATATGGTGTGCGTTTGTAGGTTGGTCTGCCAAAGAAATCCCGCCTTTCGCTAGGTAGATTGATTTCAGTTTGTATTTTTATCTTTGTCTTGAAATCTCCATAAGAAATCGTTCTGAACGCGGTTTCAAAGGATTGCTTGATAAATTTTTTAGCTCCTATAGTAACAAGCCCTTCACGTTTTAAAATAAAGCGGGAATTTTGACGATTTTGCTGACTATAATCACGAAAGACAATTTTATTTAGTTTGATTTCAGGATAACTGGTCAGCCGTACTCTGACTTGGCGCCAATTAAATAAACTTATTTCCAGAGATATTTCTTCTCCAATATAAAATTCCTTACTAAGGTTTAAAATCTCACATTTTCCGAAAAGAATATCCTTTATTGCAATATCTCCGCCATCATCATCAATTTTTTGATCGCCGGCACTTACTGCTGTGAGTTTGAAGGAACTGACTCTTTTGGTCTTTCTGCCAAATTTGACTTCCAGTTCCGGGATTGTGATTATCCCTTTCTCTCTGATCCTAAAAGCGTAAGTCCTTGTGTATCGGGCTTCGCCATTTACACTGGACATAGATGTACTGCTGTAATCAGGAAGCCATTCCGCATTTTTCATTTCCGGCAGAGATGTCAATTCCGGCGTATTATCAGCACTTATACTAATAGTCACAAGCTCACCGACGAGAGGGCGTTTTGTGCTGATTTCAATTTTGAAAGAATCATCCTCCGCTAAAACGCAGGTACTTAAAATACTAAAAATTATTATAAATATTTTTTTCAACACAGTCAATTTTACCAATCTTTTTCTACTTTTATACTTTTATATTGCTGTTTCCGATGAGCTTTAAGAGCTTTGCGAAAATCTTTTTCTTTTTCTGTCATCAATTTCAACAACTTACGAGCTTCTTTCGGATCAATATCTTTTGGAGCTTTTTTAGC
>JAHOYW010000348.1 GCA_019038735.1 Victivallales bacterium
ACCCCGGACACGTGGATTATGATTCCACTGCTCTAACCAACTGAGCTAAGCCGCCGTGTGAGCGTATATAATAATACATTTATAGAAACTTGCAAGCTGTAAAAAATAAAAATGCTTCAAAAATACAATATCTTCGATGTAATTATTTTATGGAGGGCTCGACAGAGTCTCGCCCCTCCAACGGTTTCTTTGTTATTTCATTAGACTAGCGAGTAAAGCACCAGCCGCTACAGCCGAACCGATAACTCCTGAAACATTCGGCCCCATTGCATGCATAAGCAGGAAATTGTGAGGATCTTCTTCCAAACCAACTTTGTTCACAACACGCGCCGCCATTGGTACCGCAGAAACCCCAGCCGCTCCAATAAGCGGATTGATTGGATCCTTAGACATTTTATTCATCAGTTTAGCGAAAAGCACGCCAGCCGCTGTTCCAATGCAAAATGCCACCATTCCGAGTACCAGAATACCAAAAGTCTGGATATTCAAGAATTTGTCAGCGGATAATTTTGAACCGACTGTCAAGCCAAGGAAAATTGTAACAATGTTGATTAAGGCGTTTTGCGAAGTATCGCTCAAGCGGTCTACCACACCTGATTCGCGCATTAGATTACCGAGCATCAGCATGCCGATCAGTGGAGCCGCGTCAGGAAGCCAGAAAGCACACAGGAAAGTGATAATCAATGGGAAACAAATCTTTTCCAGTTTGGAAACATGACGTAATTGTTTCATTTTGATTTGACGTTCGGCTTTTGTCGTAAAGAATCTCATAATTGGCGGTTGGATAATCGGCACCAGAGCCATATATGAATATGCCGCGACCGCAACCGGGCCAAGCAGAGCCGGAGCCAGTTTGCTAGTCAAATAGATCGAAGTCGGCCCGTCAGCACCGCCGATAATACCAATACTGGCAGCATCTTTCAAGGTAAAATCGATTCCCGGAACCCATTGAGTCAACAATAAAGCACCAATTAGAGCAGAGAAAATACCAAACTGCGCCGCCGCACCGAGTAAAGCTGTTTTTGGGTTGGCAATCAGTGGACCGAAATCAGTCAGAACTCCAACACCCATGAAAATAATTAAGGGGAATACACCATTAGCAATACCAAAATCATATACCAGACCGAGCAGTCCGCTAGGGCCGGCAATCTCTGCTATGGGAATATTCGCCAGAATAGCGCCAAAACCAATCGGCAGGAGCAGTAAAGGCTCGAAGCCTTTGAAAACTGCCAATCCGATAAGCAGAACACCGACCAGCATCATCAATACACGACCTGCGCCGAGATGCCAGGTATTAGACGGATCCGCGATGGTTTGACGAATTATATCATAGATACCTGTATTGTGCCAGAGTTTCTCGAACATAACACCCCATCCGGGAAGACGTTCAGTGTCTTTCTCATCTTTAGCAATAGAGCTTTGAAAGAGTTTTTTAGGCTGAGCCGACATGATTACATCGCCGAACTCTATGCTGTTCGCAGTTTTCAATTTATTATTCAATGAAAGAACCTGCATAGCTTCAGTAATTTTAACAGTAGCTTTGCTCCGACCTTTGACGGCAAGAATCATTACTTCACGACCAGGCAAAAGCTTTTGCCCTTTTGTCATACTCACCGAGTAAACTGTCGCCGGTTCAGGCCAAGTGTAGATTAAATGAAGTTGACCATCAGGAGTTTTTGACCAAGTAAAAACCTTAGCGTCAGCTTGTTTTACGCTGGTGCTTGCAGGCTTAAGCTCCGCCGCTGTTGCAAAGAGTGAAACTCCCAGCAACATCAGGCAAGCTGTGATTATTGTGATTTTAGCGAAATGCATTTTATTTTTCCTCGATAACAAGCAGTACATCGCCGACATTAACCTGCGAACCTTCCGCTACGACAATTTCTACAATCGTACCGGCTTTTTCTGTTTTGATTTCGTTTTCCATTTTCATAGCTTCGGTAATAACAACAGTTTCACCAGCTTCTACTGAATCACCTTCAGCAAGCAAAATCTTGAAGACTTTGCCCGGCATTGGAGCCGTTAAATCAAAAGTTGCGCCGCCGACTGCCGGAACCGCCGCAACTGGAGTTGCCGCGACAGGTGCTGCCGTAGTAGCTCCACCAGGAGCAACGTGAACATTGAATGCTTTACCGTCAACAGTAACAGTATAAGTTGCCGGAGCGTCATTTGAGCAGACTGTTTTAGCCGGAGCCGCTGCTGGTGATGCCGCTGCTTCAACATCTTTTTTGTAGCGGATTCCGAAAGGCTTGTCGCCTTCAAGGAAAGCAATACCTTTATCACCGCAGGTGGCAGTGATAAAAGTTGTTTCGTCCGTAACTTCGAGTCCAGCCGCTTCAAGTTTAGCAACCGCGTGCTTGATTCCGAGATTCGGATTCGCGTCATTGATATCGTGGACGTCTTCTTTAGTTGACTCAAGGCCGAGTTGATCAGAAGCGAGTTTAACGATTTCCGCATCCGGCTCAGACGGAGTGTGTCCGAAATAACCGAGAACCATTTTTCCGTAATCAACATATATCTTATCCCATCTGTCTTTGCCAGCTTGAAGACTCATCACATTGGTAAAAGCTTGCTGGAAATAGAATTGAGAAACCGGAGTAACCGAAGTTCCAAATCCGCCGAGAGCTACAACTTCACGCATTTCAGCGATAACTTTCGGGAAAAGTTGGAGGCAGTTGTTATCACGCATCATCTGAGTGTTGGCAGTCAAAGCGCCGCCCGGCATCGGAGAAAAGGTGATAAGAGGATTAACTTCTTTAGCTTCCGGAGGCATGAAATACGGTTCCATACAGTCCATAAAGACTTCTTCGGCTTCGAGAATTTTTTCATGATCAATGTCTAAAGTATAATCAGTACCCTTGAGGCGATGCCACATAGTTAAAATATCAGCTTGTCCAGTACCGCCGCTGACCGGACACATAGCTAAATCAATGATGTCCGCGCCGGCTTCGATAGCCGCCATATTACAAGGAACAGCCATGCCGGCTGTGTCATGAGTATGGAATTCAATAACAGTACCTTCAGGAAGAATTTTACGAGCTTCTTTGATTGTTTCATAAACAGTCGCCGGAGTAGCAGTACCGGAAGCATCTTTGAAAGCTATACTGTCGAAAGGAATTTCTTGAGAAAGGATTTCTTTTACACGGTCAACATAGAATGTTGGAGTGTGTGCATATTTTTCGTCTAAGCCCGGAGGCAGACCCATCAAAGTTACAGTAACCTGATGTTTCAGTCCGGCATCATGAATACATTGCCCGGAGTAAGCTAAGTTGCGAACATCATTGAGTGCATCAAAGTTACGAATAGTGCTGATTCCGTGTTTTTTGAACATTTTCGCGTGCAGATTAATGATGTCGCGAGATTGAGATACTAAACCAACAACATTTGCTCCACGAGAAAGAGTCTGCATATTAATTTCATCGCCAACGACTTCGCGGGCGGCATCCATCATATCGAAAGCATCCTGCTGGCAGTAGAAATAGAGACTTTGGAAACGAGCTCCGCCACCAATTTCAAAGTTTGTTGTACCGGCATCCGCCGCGGCTTTCAATGCGGGGAGGAAGTCCTCTGTTTTTACGCGGGCTCCGAGACAGCTTTGAAAACCATCACGAAAAGATGTGTCCATAAATTTGATTTTTTTCATTTTAAATCCTGTGTTCTTATATTATTTTTGTTATTATCTATTACGATGCATGTGAACAGCCGCGATGGCTGCCGCAATTAAATTTTTATCATCTTTTCCTGCTCCTGGAGAAGCTTTACGGGGAGCTGTCGCTTTTTCTTCGAGTAAATGCGTAAATGGTTTCAACGCTTTTGCCACAAGCAAGATAAGCAGTACCATTACAGAAAGGAATGTTACTACATATCCCATACCCATGACTAATAATTTAAATCCGTCACCAATCATTTTTTTATCCTTAGCTTATTGTTAAATCAGTCCAAGTTCAGCAAAATCAATAGAATTTTTATTAATTTTAACGTCACCACTGAATAATTTTATTTGTTTACCGCTGCTTTCAAAAATCAATTCACCGTTATTTCCCAAATCAATAATTTTTCCTTCGATTTCTTTTTCGCCTGTATTAACCTCAACAGTCTGTCCAATCAAAAGATTTTCATCTTTCCAGCAAGTAAATAATACTTCTGGTGAAATCGAATAGATATTATAATACTTCTTTAGACTTTTGGCTAACTTTTTTACAACTTTTTTTAGATTAAATTTATTATCAGTTTCATGCATCAATGACGTAGCCGGCTGGTCGATAGAATTTATAATATCTGTCGGCATATTGACATTAATGCCAATGCCGGCGACGATACCGGCTATTTGCTGTTTGGAATCTGATGCTGACTCACAAAGTATTCCGGCAATTTTACGTTCACGGCAGAATATATCGTTGGGCCATTTAAGCCAGAATTTCATATCAGGCGCACTTGCTCGTAAAGCGGACAGAGCCCCTAGTGAAGCAATCATCGACGCCAAAGTCGGATTTTCTCCGATATCTTTTATTATCATCGAAGCATAGATATTAGTATTTGGCGGCGAAAGCCATTGGCGTTCGTGGCGTCCTCGCCCGGAACTTTGTTCGCTGGCAACGATCAATGTTGAGTCAGGCAAGTCCGCGAAATTTCGCAAAGCGTATTTATTCGTCGAGTCAACTTTATCTAAGTATATTACATTCAATTCTTTATGCATCTACAAGTCTCGTATTGTTTCCGCCTAAGATAGCACAGAAAGAGAGAAAGAAAAGAAAAGAAGAAAAAAAGCCGTATGTAACAGCTCGTCCAATGGATAAAAGCACTAGTCGTTAGTCTCCAATGCAATAATAGCAAAATGAGTAAGTAGATGTTGAAAACCTTTAAAAAATTGACTTTTCTACTTAAACATGATAGATTACTTGATAAAAGAAAGACATTGTATGCAAAAAAATGAGAATTTAACTCTAAAGGATAGTAGAAAGGTGAATTGGAATGAGTAAAGCATTAAGATTACTATATCGACAAAAAGTATTATTAGCATTTTTGGAAACACTTAAGGGAAATGGTGATAGTACTGATGTCTTAAAACTTATGTTTTTATTTTGCAAGCAATATAAAAAGCAATATTATGCATTTTTCCCATATCAGTTTGGTTGTTTTAGTTTTGAAATGTATAAAGATAAACGAACATTACTTAATAAGGGATTGTTAGTTGATTCGGATAATTTTTTAATTGATAAACCAACAGGAATGCTTTATCAATTAAAACCAGAAGATCGTGGACAAATTATTGCTTTTGCTAATCAAACTAAAGACCTAAGAGGAGATGATTTAATAAAAAGAACTTACTTAGATTATCCTGAATATGCAAAATGTAGCAAAATTAAAGATCGCATTTTAACACAAGAAGAACAGAAAAAGTTGCTTTTTGCAGATAGCTTATTTAAAGAGGAATATTCTATTTTTACAATTGGTTATGAAGGGATAGGCATAGATGAATATTTAAATAAAATTATAAAAAATGATATAGATACATTGATAGATGTAAGAAATAATCCAAATTCTATGAAATTTGATTTTAATGCAAAAGCATTGAAAAATTTTCTGAGTAAAATAGGTGTTGAATATATAGGCATTCCTGAATTAGGAATTCCAAGTGCTATGCGTAATAATTTAGATTCTATTGGTAGCTATAATGCTTTATTTAATAAGTATGAAAAGGAAATTCTGCCTAAGTGTACATCTAAGATAGAATATATTGTGGAAATATTGAAAAAACATAAAAAAATAGCTTTAACCTGTTTTGAAAAAGATTATAATATGTGTCATCGGTATAGAATTGCAACACATATAGAACGTCATTATGGATATTCAATAAGTAATTTATAAACAATCTTTGAGAGGAGAAAATATATGACTTATTTGCCGGAAAAGATAAAAGCTGCAAAAGTTTTCATGACTATTAAAACATACCCTAATTTATCTAGGAAATATGGAGAACTTGTTTGTACTGCCGGAGTCTGTAATGGTAAATGGATTCGTATATACCCTATTGAATTTCGAAAAAAAGAATTCCAGCAATTTAAGAAGTTTCAGTGGATTGGGGTGGATTTGGAAAGAAATTGGAAAGATTTTCGGTTAGAATCATACAGACCGGATGGAGACGTTAAACTACTTGATCATATTTCAACCAAAAAACAAGGTTGGTCAGAGCGAATGAATGAATTAAAGTCGTTAAAATTATACGATGATTTTCAAGAACTCATTTCTATAGCAAAGCAGAAACCATATTTATCATTAGCAATGATTAAACCTGAAAAGATTATAGATTTTAAAATAGAAGCAATAGCGCGAGATTGGACTGAAGCTCAAAAAAATTATTTTAAACAAGATGATTTTTTCAAAGAGAAAGAACTGCTAACGCTTCGTAAGTTGCCATACAAATATTCATATGTTTTTTTAACAAAAGATAATAAAGAAAGAAAATTAATGGTTGAAGACTGGGAAGTTGGAGCTTTGTATTGGAATTGTTTTAACAGTAGCGATGGAGATGAAAAAGAGGCTAATCGCAAAGTAAAAGATAAATATATGTCATTTGCGACAAACCCTAATCTTTTTTTCTTTGTAGGAACAACATTAGCCAACCACCAAAAATCACGTAATCCA
>JAHOYW010000046.1 GCA_019038735.1 Victivallales bacterium
CGTATAAGGCAACGACCGGGCGCAGTCCGGCGGCGGCTAAGCCTGACGCGAATACTACCGCATGTTCCTCTGCGATGCCTACATCATAAAATTTATCAGGGAATTTTTCGCTGAATTCAGTCAGTCCGGTACCTTGCGTCATTGCTGCGCTTATGACTGTCAGTTCTTCTTTTTCCTTAGCCATCTCTATCATTACTTTGCCAAAGGCCTTGGAAAAGGTCAAACCGCTCTTTCCGTTGCTTTTGCCGGTCTCGGCGTCAAATGAAGACATTCCGTGAAATTTTTCAGGTGCTTCTTCGGCAGGTTTGTAACCGTGTCCTTTCTCGGTGATGACGTGGATCAATAATGGTCTTGTCGGTTCACTTAATCCATCTAAAGCACGAATGAGTTTCGGCATGTTGTGCCCGTCAAGAGGTCCGATATAGCGTAAACCGAGTTCTTCGAAAAATACACCCGGTAAAAAGATGCTTTTAATGTTTTCCTCAATTCTTTGAATAACTTTACTGATATTATTATGACCGGGGATTTTGCGTACCATCATTTTTGCCATATTTTTGAAACGGTTGTAGCCGTGACCTGAAATAATACGGTTGAGTGATGATGGTATCGCACCGACATTTTCAGATATAGACATTTTATTATCGTTGAGTATGATGATAAGGCGGCGGGTGTTGCTGCTGATATTGTTTAGCCCCTCAAGGGAAATACCGCAATTTAATGAACCATCGCCAACAACCGCGATAACATTTTCATCACTGCCTTGGCGTTCAGCGGCGACAATCATTCCTAGTGCCGCGGAAATCGCGGTGCCGGCGTGTCCGGCTCCGAATGAATCGTATTCCGATTCGTCGCGGGATAAAAATCCCAGGCAACCGTTATAAGCGCGTAAACTTTTGAAAATATCTTTTCTACCGGTAAGTAATTTATGGACATAACCCTGATGCCCGACGTCCCAGACCATTTTATCCTTTGGCAGGTCAAAGATATAATGCAAAGCGATTGTGAGTTCAACGACTCCCAGATTAGACGCTAGATGTCCGCCCGTTTCGGCAACGGTATCAATCAGGACTTTTCTTATTTCCGCTGCCAAAGCTGGTAGTTCTTTTACAGAAAGTTTTTTTAAATCAGCCGGAGACTGAATATTGTCAAGTAAAGTTGTTTTATTTTTCATAGTATCTAAAGTAATCAATAATTTTGTTTTTACAATCACATAATTTGCTTTTTTCTACTCAAGAGCTATATTTTTTTATTGTCGATTATTAACAAAACCTAAAAAGAGGATAAAATGTCAAAATTTTTCATTGCTTTATTAACTGTTTTCTGTTTTTCCGCTGTTGCTCAGCAGGGTGCTAAACACAGTATGACTCAGGAAGTTTTGCTCGCTAAGATGGAAAAGGCTGCTGATCCGAAAGATATAGCTAAGACTTGGACAACTATGAAGATAAAACTGGAAATGTCAGTTCCTATGCAGCAGTTGACAATATCGGGGTCAGCTATATATAAATTTCCTGATAAAAGTAAATCTATCGCGCTAATCCCCGGAATGCCGACAGTAACTCAGGTCTTTAACGGTAAGCAGGCATGGAAAGAAACGGTCGGGCTGGGTATGCAGGAAAAAACTGGTATTCAATTAGCTTTTGCCAGATTTGAATGTAAAAAAATTAATCCTGCCATGAAACTTAGTGAGGTATATGAAAAAATTACGCTTGATCCATATTTATATAAAAAAGGAAATTTCACTTGTTATAAATTGATTTGTTCTTTGCCTGCTGAACTTAATGTTGCGCCCAGTCAAATGTTTATTGACAACAAGAACTTTTTAGTTCGCTATAGCGTCGAGAATCAGCTTACTGAAATGGGAGCTGTGCCGGTAACTATCGAATTATTAAATTATAAGATAATTAAGGGCGTGAAGGCTCCAATGCTTATGAATATGAACATGATGGGGGTGAAGATGGTTTCCAAAATATTATCTATCAAGGTCAACGAAAAAATTGCTGATTCTGAATTCAAATTCCCCGGTAAATAAATGCGGATAATTTTATTATTGGTCTTAGTTTTGCTTGCTGGCGGAAATATTTCCGCGGAGACGTCTCAAGTTCGCGCCAAACAGGTTTTGAACGAAGTCTGGAATGAAGTCGGGCATCGTCATTTTGATAAAAAATTTAAAGAAAAATATCAAAAGCTCTATAAAAAGTTTGAGCCGGTTATTTTAAAAAGCAGAAACGATAGAGGCTTGTCCAAAGAAATCAATAAACTTTTGCAGGCTCTCGGGCAAAGCCATATTGTACTTCTACCGCCGATAGCTACTAGTTTTTCAAAAGCAATGTCATCTATTCGGCGAAATACCGCACCCGGAAAAAGAAAGAAGAAAGTAGCGGATCTTCCCGCGGATATTGGAATTACTCTATCCCAAAGCAACAAGCAAATCTGTGTTGTCAGAGTCAGGCAAAACTCACCCGCTGCCAAAGCTGGAATAAAAATTGGTGATGTAATTCTGGCAATCAATAATATCACTCTGCAACCTGAAAAAAACTTATATCTAGGCTGGTCGATTATAGCTCGGGGATTATTGTCAGGACAGCCGGGTAGCAAAGTTAAAATTAAGATATTAAATGGAAAAAACATCAAACGTACTATTATTTTGACCCGGCAGATCAATGGCGAAAAATGGTTCAAATTTGGAGTATTACCTCGCTCGTACAGCGATTTCTACGCAAAGATTTTGCCGGGCAATATTGGCTATATACAGTTTAGCGCGTTTACTACGCCGATGTTGTTTCGTTTTCGTAAAGCTATCACTGGCAAACTCCGTAATGTCAAAGCCTTAATTATTGATATGCGTGGGAATGTGGGTGGCTTGCTGATGTATCCGCCATGGCTCGCGGCATGGTGTTGCCCGGAAACGGTTCCTTTTGGTAAATTAATTATAAAAGGAACAGAACTTCAGCCGAAATCTTTTCCGCAGAAGCAGTGCTTCAAAGGTCCAGTAGCAGTTTTGATTGATAACTATTCTTACAGTTGCGCGGAAATCTTTGCCGCCGGCATGCAGGATGCTGAGAAAGCTAAACTTTTTGGAACAACAACATCCGGTAAATGTCTGCCGTCAATGTTTTTCAAGCTTCCCAGTGGATTTCGCTTGCAGACCGTTACTGGAAATATTATTCGTGCCAACGGCAAAGGAATTGAGCGTATCGGGGTAAGCCCGGATAAAAAACTTATTCTGAGTATAAAATCTTTGCGTAAAGGAAATGATAATGTCATCGAAGTAGCTAGAAATTATCTATTGAAGCAATAGTTTTGAGATTGTTTACTGAAAAACACTGCGCGAAGCGCTTTGGAGTGCGCAACTCCTGTTGCGCTTTTCAATTTGAGAGACTTTTAGTTTACACATTTTAATTTAAAAGCGGTACAGGGGTACCGCAGTCCAAGGAGCCTGCGGCTCGAAAAAGCGACTGGCATCTCTCAAAATATATAATTATGTTGAATTTTTGTAATTAGCTCATTTGAAAAACTCCGTGGATGGATTAAAATATAAAGAAGCTTAATTAAGGATACGGTGCATGGAATATATTATCAAAGATGTAAATGGTGAAGAACACGGACCTATCGACGCGGAAACTTTAGCTAAATGGGTTGATGAGGATCGTGTCCTAGCGGAAACTCAAGTCCGCAGTTCTTTGATGGCAAACTGGAAAAATGCTGAGCATGTAGCATTTTTAGCGGAACGATTTGCGGAACAAGAGCTTCGAAGACAAAAATCCGCTACAATGGCAGAGAAGTCAGGTTCTATTTTAAAAAAAGCAAAAAGCCGTTTGTCGGACAAATTAACTCCTAAGGTTCAGTCTACATTTGAACAGAAACGCCCGCCGCAATATGCTCAAATGAAAATACGTTTTATGGCTGGATTGTATGATCTTGTACTGATTATGCTGATTGGAATATTCCTTTACGGCATAGGGATTAGCTACGCGTATTTTCATACCGCGAATACGGATAGTTCCAAACAGGAAATTGCCGAAAAAGATAATATGATGATTCCTGTTTTGAAAGCTGAAAGAGATAGAAGAATAGAAATTGAAGGACGATTCGAGGCGGTTCGTAAAGTTCAAAAAGGTGAAGAGCTGGAAGCTTCTATAAAAGCTTTTAAGGCTGAGTTTAAAGCGGAAAAAGCAAAGAGTAAAGAAATTCGTGAAGAATTGCATGAAAACAATATGACTGCCGATTGTCCGCCATACACTCTGGCGGATAAAAACGCCGGCTATCAGGCAAGTTCAATATGGTTGGATACTGTGACTGGTGAAAAATATATTTGCTTAAGCGGAAAAGCTGGAGCGGCACGCTGGCTGGCTAACAAGGATTTTACTAAAATAGTAACAATTTGTCTATCTGCTATGGTGCTGATTGTTTTATTCCTATATGCTTTCTGGCTTGCGTATTATTCTCAGACTTTCGGAATGTGGTTCTGGGGAATATTCATCACCAAAAGAAAAATCGGGGAAGTATATTTTTTCAGGGCATTTATCTTTACATTACTTTATCCATGCTGTTTCATATTCTCCCCATTATTCGTATATATCTTTAGACGCGGATTACACGAAATTCTTTCAGGAACTAGATTCGTCCGGGTATTCAGCAATAAAAACGCTTAAATGTGTCAGATGTTTTAAACTTTATTCTGCATTTTGCATGCTTTTATTGTGTTCTGCATCAGCATGGCTATGGTCATTGGACCAACTCCGCCTGGAACTGGAGTTATGAAACTGGCTTTTTCGGCAACTTCGTCGAATTTGACATCGCCGACAAGACGATAACCGCGCTTGGCATCCGTGTCTTCGACCCGGTTGATACCGACATCCACTACCACTACACCTTCTTTGACCATATCCGCTGTTACAAATTCCGGCTTGCCGATAGCGGCAATCAAAATATCCGCTTGCCGGGTGAGTTCGGGTAAATTCTTTGTTCTGGAGTGGACGCAGGTAACTGTAGCGTTCGCTCCAGCAGCTTTCTGTACCAATAATGACATCATTGGTTTGCCGACGATATTTGAGCGTCCGACAATAACCGCGTGCTTGCCGCAGGGATCAATGCCGCTGCGTTCAAGCAGAATCATTATTCCATAAGGAGTGCAGGGAAAAAATCCGTCCTGTTTGCCAATAAGCATTTTTCCGACATTACGCTCGTGAAAACAATCAACATCTTTGGCTGGGTCGATGGTCTCAATAACTTTTTCTTCATCTATTTGCGGGGGGGGAGGGGATTGAACGAGTATTCCGTTGATTTTAGGATCTTTGTTGAGTTTGTCAATCAGGCTCAGGACTTCCGGCATCGAAGCGTTTATGTCAAGAACGTGCTTCTCTGAATAAATGCCGAGTTCCTGACATTTGCGGTCTTTCATATTGACATAAACTTGTGAAGCCGGGTCTTCGCCAATCAGTACTACTGCCAGTCCTGGCTGTAAATTACGGTCTCGCGCTAAGAGACTTACCGCTTTGCGATTGTCCTCGTTGACCTCGGCTGCTATTTTTTTACCATCAATTATTTGTGCTGACATGGAAAATCTCCTGAACTGTTGTAAATTAAACTATTATAGTAGTAATATGGTTTAGCTTGAGAAAATTTCAACTGGCATGAGAAAATAATCAATGAGATTTTTGGTTTACAATGTAGCTTATGGTACCGGCGCCCCTAATGGGAATTCACATCGTGTTTTGACATCGCATAGATATATCAAAACACATGATAAACATTTTGAAAAAATTATAAACTTTATCAAAGAAGCCAACGCTGATATCATTGGTTTAGTAGAAGTTGATACTGGCTCCTACCGTACTGACCAAATGAATCAGGTTAAAAAAATAGCCAAACACTTAAATCATTTTCATATTTGCGATACTAAATACGGTAAAAATTCGCTTTTGCGCAAAATACCTTTTTTACGCAGTCAGAGCAACGCTATTTTGACTGCTTTTGAAAATGATGAGTCAAAATTTCACTTTATGCCGCGAGGTATGAAAAAACTCGTTATTGAGAGTAAAATCAATAATGTCAGCTTTTTTCTAGTTCATCTTGCCCTGACGAAAAAAGTTCGTCAAATACAATTGCGCTATCTGGAAAAACTTATTCCCAAAGGTGAGCATGTGATTGTCGCGGGGGACTTCAATACAATGCAGGGAAGCGGTGAATTAGATCGTCTCATGGATAAATGCGGTCTAAGGAACGCGAACAGTGAAAATCATGCTACTTATCCGGCATGGGGTGCTCAGAAAGAACTTGATTATATTTTATGTTCTGAAAATGTAGAGATAAGTGCCTTTGAGGTTTCAAAAGTAAAATTTTCCGATCATCATCCACTAATTATGGAGTTCGAGATTAAAGAGTAATATTTATTTTGATTTCACAAAACTGAAATAACCAAGGGACAAAAAAAACGAGCTTTCATTAACAAATGAAAGCTCGAATTTTACTCACTTACTAACTCACTTACTAACTCACTTACTAACTCACTTACTAACTC
>JAHOYW010000329.1 GCA_019038735.1 Victivallales bacterium
GCAGTTAATCCGCTTTTGAACAACTGAAGTGTCGCACTTCAAACTTTAATGTAGGATTCCTTAAGTGCGAAATCTTATATTTCACACGACCCTAATAGCTTTCAAGTAATGTAAAAACAGCCCATCATCCTTAATGTTTAAAAACATCAGCCTCTTGTAATCGTTAAAACTTCAGATTCACGCTCTAAAAAAGTTAAAGCCCGTGGGCTGAAACTCGCATGTGAACGCTGATGATATTCGCGCGCCCCTACCCCGTCAATCTTTTCCGACTTGATCTGATCCGCGGCACTGAGTTTATCATAGTGTTCAGCTAAAAATACCGCTTGCTCGCTGACCGCGCATAATTGAAAAATCCGAAGCGGGTCTATTTCCACTATTCCTAGATAAGCGCAGACATCGTCTGTAGCCATCTTGAAAGCAGCGTTTTTTTTAGTATTATCAAGCGCAGTCCAAAAATCCGCCTGCAAATGCAAAGTAAGATATTCATTAACAGCACTAATTTCTATCATAATAATTTCTCCTGAAAGCTTAAAAAAGGGCTTATGTCTGTATGATAACTAATAACAGACATAAGCCCATAAGGAAGGTTACGCAGCCTGAATAGCAGCTAAAGCCGCGGCACTGGACTGTAAACCATGGATACGACACAGACGTTGGCGAGCGTTTTTGAACTCGAGCGTCAATTCGCCAAGTGCCATACGTTTGATTCCATCAAAACCCTTAGGCGTCGCGTCTTCGTCTGACAAAGAACGACCTTTGAGATTAGACAAACCGAATCCGGCAGCATCCATTACCCAGGCATCAGTATCCGGCACGTCAGGATCAGCCATAATAGTCATCGCGCGACCATTAATCTCGTTGACCACAACCGCTACATAAGCTCCACGTTTGTCGTCAGAACGAACGATCTGCAGTTTATCGCGGAATTCATTGGATAAAACACGCGCCTGTCCGGGAGAACAAAGTATTTGAGATGGCTCACCGCCTTCACTAAGAATATTCTGAGCAGCGTCATTGACCATAAAACTGTCAAGAGCTATGCCCGCAGCATCAATTCCGAGAGAACTGCCGCTAGTTCCATAATAGTACAAACCGCCGATTTCACCGATTGTACCGGAAGCAGCTTGAATGCGGCGTCCGAATAAAGCGACACGGTTAAGATCGCGAGCAGTTTCGCCAAGCGCGAATGCAGTCTGACGATTGATCTGGTTATCAACATTACCGAGAATATTGATTGCCAGCGCGGAACCGGTCAGAATAATATCTTTACGGAAGATTTGAGTACAGTTGTAGTCAGAATCGCTCAAGTGATACGATTCTTCGCCGTCGCCGTTAGCACTGCCTTCGACCATCGGAGAGCTGACAATATTCAGAATATCATCAGTAGCCGGTGTAGTTATGCTTGAACCATTAGTCGCAACCAGCAGTACAGTAAAAGTAGTTGAACTGTTGACAGCAGTAACCTGGAATAAAGCAGAATCGTCTTTAACAACCACTAAAGTTCCAACTTTAAGTTTAGCGACATCCAATGGTGATGCTGTAACCACCATGCTAGTTACATCGCTGGCAGTCAGTGCGCGCCCGGCGATTTGGTCTTCGAGCCATTCATGTTTTTGCTGACTCGCGTCTTCGACACGTTTGAAATTAGAGATAAACCTTGGTTCATCCTTGATTACCGTTGAAAGGACATCGGTAAGATCACGTTTTTTTTCTGAAAAACTGTAAGTATATAAAGCCATAATTTTTTTCCTTAAATTAGTTTGTTATTTCCGGAGCATTTGCCAGCATGGCAGTGATGTCTCCACTTTGTTTTGCGCTGGAAAATTCCATTTCGTGTCCGCCCGGGCTGCTACCGCTGCCGGAGCGAAGTTCCAAATGAAACAATTTTGGTGAACTGTCACGCAGTTCAGTCATAAATTCTTCAACTTGGTCAGATGTTTCCAACGAAACATTTCCCTGCTTGAGCAGAAATCCTAAATATCCAGGATCATTAAACTGTTTTTCTTTAGCCAGTTTGCCGACTTTCTGTTGAAATTTAATCTGCTCCAATTCCTGTTTTGACAAATTCCTTTCTGTCGTTAATGACGAAACATTTTCACGCAGTTGCTTGAGTTCAAAACTATGAGTCTTTTCGAGTTTTTCATGTTCTGACAAATCGCGATTTTCCAATTCATCAAGCCGTGAACTAACTTTTCCAAGCGTCTCATTCAGTTCATTTTTTTGTTGTTCAAGGTCCTTGCGTTTTGCAATTTCCGCATCCAAACGACTTTTGGGAATTCCCTGCGGGCGAAATTCACTAAGTGATTTACGCTCTTCATTTGAAAGCGTCTGACCATCCACCACTTTCCCGAGAATTTCCGTTACATCCATTTAACATCTCCTTTTGTTAGGGTTAATCTATGCGACTGCACAGCTTTTTTACGTGAGTGACCACGATTTACCCATAAAAGTAATGTCAACCAAAAGGGAAAAAGTGCAAAAAAAAAACAGCGAACCGGAATTTCCAGTTCGCTGTTTTTAATTTAAGTAATATTGCCTTTACTTGTCGCAGACGTTTCCACGGTTTGTATATTTGGTGTGGAGCAGCTTGTGCGCTATAGCACTTCCAGGTTTCTCGAGAAATTCCGCATACAGTTTTTTGATATGTGGATTTTCATGGGATTTACGAATCGGGAGAGATTCATCAGCCTGGTAAATCGCGGCACAGCGTTTATCAAGGATAGAGCTGTCTCCACGAGTATAAGGCTGACCGCCACCGTTTAAACAACCGCCCGGGCAAGCCATAATTTCAATAGCATGATACTGAGCTTCGCCGTTCTGTATTTTTTCAAGAATCTTACGTGCGTTGCTCAAACCGGAACAAACCGCAACTTTAAGATCAATACCTGCAACAGGAACTGTCGCTTCTTTGATGCCTTGAAGACCACGAACTGCTGTAAAATTAAGGTCTTTGAGTTCCTCTTTAGTGAGCCATTCAGCAGCAGTACGCAGAGCAGCTTCAAGCACTCCGCCGGACGCTCCAAAGATAACCCCGGCTCCACTTGCTTCGCCAAGCGGATTATCGTATTCCTGAGATTCAAGTTTATCAATTTGAATACCTGCTTCCTTGAACATACTGGCAAGTTCGCGAGTTGAAATAACAATATCAACGTCACGCACACCATCCGGCGCAAACTCTTCACGAGATGCTTCATATTTTTTAGATAAACAAGGCATGACGGAAACAACAACAATATCTTCCGGTTTCATATCCAGTTTTTCAGCATAATAACTCTTTGCAATCGCTCCGAACATCTGTTGCGGACTCTTCGCGGTAGACGGCATATAAAGCAATTCAGGAAATTGATGTTCCATGAACTTCACCCAGCCCGGACAACATGATGTCAGAATAGGCAGGTTTTCATTCTTAGTGATGCGGTCGATCAATTCAGTAGTTTCTTCCATGATAGTCAAGTCAGCGGCAAAGTCAGTATCGAAGACTTTATCGAAACCAAGCATTTTCAAACCGGCAACCATCTGTCCAGTCGCAACTGTTCCCGGAGCCATATCAAAACATTCACCAATCGCAACACGTACTGCCGGAGCAGTCTGCACGATTACATGTTTGCCTTTGGCATTAAGAGAGCGCCAAACTTTATAACGATGATTTTCTTCAGTGAGAGCACCAACCGGGCAAGCTATGACACATTGACCGCAGAATACACAAATACTTTCACTTAAGGGCATCAAATCAGCAGGACCGACAACCGCTTCAAAACCTCGTCCGACACCCGAAAGTACACCAACACTTTGAACATCGGTACAAGCTGATTCACAGCGGCGGCACATGATACATTTATCAAGGTCACGAACAATGGCATCACATGAAAGATCAAGTTTATATTCAGACATTTTGCCTTCAAACATAACGTGATGCAAGTCCATTTCGCTGGCAAGACGCTGTAATTCACAGTCGCCGTTCTTTTCACAAGTCAAACAATCTTTAGGATGATCCGAAAGGATTAAATCCAATATTGAACGACGCGCATTGATAGCGCGAAGCGTATTAGTCTTTACAGCCATGCCTTCAGTTACTGGAGTACAGCATGCAGGAGCCAGATTATTACGCCCCTCCACTTCCACTACACAAATACGACATGAGCCGATACGATGCTCAAATGAAAAACAATCGAGTTCGAAATGACATAAAGTCGGAATTTTGATTCCGATTTTTTGGGCGGCAGTAAGAATAGTCGCGTTTTTAGCGACTTTTACCGCTATATTATTAATAGTTACATTTACCATAATTTAAAATTCTCCTGTGAAGTATTATGTTCTGTCAATAGCATGGAATTTACAAGCTTGATAACAAACACCACACTTAATACATTTTTCTTGATCAATAAGGTGCATTTCCTTGCGTTCGCCTGAAATACAGGAAACCGGACAGTTTCTGGCACATAGCGTACAGCCCACACACTTATCATTAACTGTGTAAGTAATGAGTTTTGTACAGACTCCAGCCGGACAACTTTTTTCATTGATGTGCGCTTCATATTCATCTTTGAAATTAGCCAGCGTTGAAAGAACCGGATTTGGAGAAGTCTGTCCAAGTCCGCACAAAGCTGTATCC
Organism: Victivallales bacterium; assembly: GCA_019038735.1. Lineage (GTDB taxonomy): Bacteria > Verrucomicrobiota > Lentisphaeria > Victivallales > Victivallaceae > JAHOYW01. The sequence goes on from JAHOYW010000329.1 coordinate 4,613, forward strand.
TTAATGGCGTATGCCAGGTTTTTAAGCTTTACTATTGTCTCCATAGTGGCTTTACCCTCGCAAATACGCTCGAGCATTTCATGCAGACGCGTATTGCCGATACGGCAAGGCGTACATTTACCACAAGATTCATCAAGTGTAAAATCAAGGAAGAATTTAGCGATGTTAACCATGCAGTCGTCTTCGTCCATGACAATCATCCCACCGGAACCCATCATTGAACCAATCGCCTTAAGGGTATCATAATCAATACCGGTATCCAAACGGTCAGCCTTTAAGCAACCACCGGAAGGTCCACCGGTTTGAACCGCTTTAAATTCTTTGCCGTCCTTGATGCCGCCGCCGAGAGTAAAAATAATGTCACGCAGGCTTGTTCCCATAGGAACCTCGACCAGACCAACATTTTCAACTTTACCAGCAAGGGCAAAAACTTTAGTACCGGGAGATTTTTCAGTACCGATAGAGCGAAACCATTTAGCTCCTCCACGGATAATCGCTGGAATATTGGCATAAGTCTCAACATTATTAACGATGGTCGGCTTGCCCCACAATCCTGAAATTGCCGGGAATGGAGGTTTGAAAGTCGGCTCACCGCGCTTGCCTTCAATAGAGTGAATCAAAGCTGTTTCTTCACCACAGACAAATGCTCCGGCACCATATTTCAATTGAATTTTAAAGTTAAAACCGCTTCCGAAAATATTTTTACCCAGCAAAGCTTTATCTTCAGCCTGCTTGATAGCAATCTTCAAACGCTTGATTGCCAAAGGATATTCCGCACGAATATAAATAATTCCAGTATCAGCTCCGATGGCATAAGCACCAATAGCCATTGCCTCAAGTACCGAATGCGGATCGCCTTCAAGCACCGCGCGATCCATAAACGCGCCCGGATCGCCTTCGTCAGCGTTACAAATCATGTATTTTTGACCAGCAGGCTGGGAAGCCGCAAATCCCCACTTGACGCCAGTCGGAAAACCGCCGCCGCCACGTCCACGCAGACCGGATTCGCTTATTTCCTTGACAACATCTTCAGGAGTCATATCCGTCAAAACTTTGCCAAGTGCCTGATAACCATCATTTTTTAGATAATCTTCAAGTTTTTCCGGATCAATGCGACCACTGTTACGCAAAACGATACGAGCCTGAATCTTATTGTCTTCATTTTTTTCTATTTCAGGATAATACCAGGTATTCTCAACTGTATTTATATCAGATGCAATATCCGCGAGATGACGTACGATACTACCCACATCACGTTCTTTCACATTACTATAAGTGATGCTTGACTCGCTATTACAGATTTCAACACTTGGCTCAGCGAAGCACTGACCAACACAACCTGTTTCAACTATTTCAACAGCGTCTCCAAGTTCAGCTTCAGCTATGCACTTCTTGACTTCTTCGAGTATCGGAGTAGCTCCGGCGGCGATTCCACAAGTTCCCATGGAAATCAATATCTTAGTCGCGGCAGAACCTTTTTGTTTCAAAGCTTCAAGCTGCTGATTTAATGTTTCAACATTATCAATCATTATTCTTTATCTCCACTTGCTTATTTGCAGTCGCTGATAATCTCAGCAACCATCTTCGTCGTTACTTTTCCATAGACTTTCTCGTTGACCATCACCACCGGTGCCAAACTGCATGCTCCAACACAGCGCAGTCCGCCCAATGAAAATTTCTCATCAGGACTAGTCTCACCTTCTTCAAGAAGCAGAAGACGCTTAAATTCCTGCATTATTGAGTCAGCACCTCTGACAAAACAAGCTGTTCCAGTACAAATATTAATTTTATATTTGCCAACTGGTTTATCAGTAAAATAAGAATAAAAACTTATTACGCCATA
>JAHOYW010000084.1 GCA_019038735.1 Victivallales bacterium
AGTCCATACAACAATACAACATGTACTTTGAGCGTAGATAAAGCCACATACAAAAAAATCATGGCGGAACAAAGGAAATTGCTAAAAAAACAGTATCAAACAATAATCACTTATGCCGACAAAGATTTATTTAAGAAAAAAGACAAAGTTCTTGTCGCGTTCAACTCTTACGCTTTGTCGGGAGCCGGAGGAAAATTTCCGTTTTTACGGGATTTAGCGAAAAATAAAAAACACATGTTCAAAAACAACAATATTATCATCAGAGACGGACTAAGGCAATATCTCAAAGGAAAAGTATTTATAGTAAGCAATACGCACGGAAAAATTAGCATTAAACAAAAAAACGAACATCATCCTCGTTGATATAAAAAACCGCTTGACCGCGGCCCGTGATCCAACGGCGGGAAACGTTGGTCGCTCGTCTAAACGAGCGAAATTTAAGTATGACCACATCTAAGATGAGGTCATACGCATTAGACCAATTCATTGCTCGAAAAGCGAAGCTTTTAAAAAATCGGTTGCCTTTCACTCTGCGTAGGCTCAGCCTGCGCAGAGTGCGATTTTTTTAAAAGATGTGAGCAATCGAGTGGCGAGCGTCGCCCTCGTTATTTAAAAAGATTCAAATTTTTAAGCTCCATTTGAACGATTTCTTGTTATTTTTAGTTTATATGGAGCAAAATAGACGGCTTAAGCCGTATTTTTAAGCTTTTTGTTGCTATTTTTATTGATTTTTATACTTCCTAAAATATGTTATTATATAGGGTCGTGCGAAATGCAGGAAATACAATATTTTATCAGTTACGATAACAAGTAGCTTGCGATTTCCAAGCGCAAATAGATATTCGCTTTGTTCAATGCGTTCGGAGAACGCATACTACTGTGCATTTCGCACGACCCTAATATTATTATATGGGAATTCTTAATCGCTTGAAAGACTGGAATAAATTATGAATATCGAAGATAAAATCAGAGTAGCTATTGGAAATAAGCAATTAAAATTGGTTGCAGATCGCAGGAAGTGGAGAAAATATTATATTTCTATTGTCGAATTAGTTTGGGCAAGAAACTTATGGGATGGCTATGAAATAAATATTTACACCGAAGAATATGGACGACATCTTGGAACTGTTAAAGTATAAAATAGTTCTGATTTCCCCAGAAAAAAGAAAGTATTTGGAATAGAATAACACAGGGATTGAAATGAAAGCATTAACTGGTAAATGGTCATTTTATATTAACGGGGGCTTGTTGTCCGTGATGATTGTCTTGTGCCTTTATCTTTTCCAGGATACAGTCGGCATGAATGACGGAATGATTAAGATTTCCGAATATGCCGAACAAAGCGCGGAGCAAATTTCAGCCAATGAGGAAATTGAACTGCCGCCTCTGGAATGGCAGACCGGGTTTCTGGGTGGAATTTTCATCGGTGCTCTAGCGGCATCGATAATGAGCGCTAATTGGAAAATTCGTTTTTTTCAGGATAAAGAATCAGGTATTATCTCCAAAAGCCTGAAAACTGTTTTTTTCGGACTGGGCGGCGGTTTCCTCGTTATGCTTGGCTTACAGCTTGCCGGCGATTCATTTTTAGGGCAGTGGTCCGGAGCCTTACAGCTTTCCGGCGGCTCGTGGATATTTTTATTATCGTGTTTCGCGGCAGCCAGCGGAATTGCGATTTTGCTTGAACAGCGCGGCGAATCGGGAGGGGATAAATAATGTTAGAAGGTAATTATCGTTTAGCGGCTGCCATTTTTATAGGTATGTTCTGTGGATTTCTGTTGGTCAAATCTGATTTAGCCTGGCGTAAGACATGTTTAAATATGTTTCTGCTTAAAGACGGACGCTTGCTTAAAACCCTGCTGTTTTCTCTAGGCTTTGGTGTTGCTCTGGTTTATTTTTTGCAGCACCTTGAAGTAATAAGTCTTCATGTCCGTCCGGGATATTTCTGGGCATCATTGATTGGCGGATCGATTTGCGGAATAGGTCTTGCCTTTTGTTTCCGTGTGCCGATTACCGCGATCGCGGCTATCGGAACAGGTCGGATTTATGCTCTCTGGAGCATCGTGGGAATGTTTTTAGCGGTATCTTTTGTTGGTCTCATTTCCGGTTCTCTTTCTTCTTCAATCTATTCCTGGTCAAAACCTTTGGATGCTCCCCAGCAAACCGACGCTTTTCTTGATGCTGGAAACCCCGCTTTGTGGATTATGATTTTAACTCTTATATCGCTGGTTTTTCTCCATTTTACATTTAGCGGCGAAGCCGAAGAGTAAGCTTGTATGTCATATTTTTCCGCTAAATCCAAACATCTTAAACTTGGAGACAAGGGCGAAAAAATTGCGGCGCGGCTTTTGCGCGATAAAAATTATTCCATCCTCTGCCGTAACTTCAAAGTCAAATCAGGTGAAATAGATATTGTCGCCCGAGATGGCGGAAATTTAGTTTTTATTGAGGTAAAAACACGTCGTGCCACGACTCGTTCACGCCCGGCGGAAGGCTTAAGTTCCAAACAGAAAAAGCGTATCTATCATGCCGCGCAAAATTATCTTCGTCAAATCGACAATCCAACAGTCATATATCGATTTGATCTTATTGAAGTAATCCTGTCACGCTTCAAAATTCATGAAATCCGACATTGGGAAAACAATTTTTCAAAACCAGCAAGTTACGGCAATTAAAAGTTTTGGGGCTCTTTGTTCTTTATGCTTTGATTTAGAAGTTTATTGCAGTATATTTCTTGATTGAGAATTTAACATGGAATAATAAAATGAAAGATTCAATCAGAGATATTTTAGTAAAAATGGGCGAAGATCCGAATCGTCAAGGTTTACTTGACACCCCCGAGCGAGTTATGAAAAGCATGGAATTTCTGACTCGTGGCTACAAACAGAATCTCGAAGAAATTGTGAATGGGGCAATGTTCGATGCTGAATCGGATGATATGGTTATCCTCAAAAATATTGAGTTTTATAGTATGTGCGAACATCATATGCTGCCTTTTTTGGGAAAATGTCACATAGGTTATATTCCACAGAAAAAAATCCTTGGAGTCAGTAAGCTGGCAAGAATTGTCGATATGTTTGCCCGCCGCCTGCAGATACAAGAGCGCCTGACTCGTCAGGTCGCGGAAGCAATTCAGGAAAGCCTTGACACAGAAGGCGTGGGCGTAGTTATGGAAGCTCAACATTTATGTATGGTTATGCGTGGTGTTGAAAAACAACATTCAGTAATGACTACTTCACGGATGCTCGGTTCTTTCCGCGCGGAAGCTCCTACTCGCAATGAATTTCTGAAGTTGATTAAATAAGGGCTCTGTTAAAAACACTATGCAGTCAAATAAAAAAAATATAGTTATCTTAGGCTCAACTGGATCAATTGGCACAAACGCGGTAAAAATCGCTCTCGAACAGAACGAGTTATTCAATGTTGTCGGGCTTGTCGCTCGTAACAGCATTGAGTCTCTGGCGAAACAAGCGAGAGAGCTTAACTGCAAGACAGTTATTACAACAGATAGCAATAAATATGATGAATTAAAATCTTTTGCTCCTGATAATTGTGAAGTGTTGAAAGGAGCGCAGGCTGTACGCGAATTAGTGCTGTGCGAAGATGTTGATTTGGTTTTATGTGCGATTATCGGTACTGGTGGACTTTTGCCGGTTATTGACGCCTTGCAGGCTGGAAAGACTGTGGCTTTGGCGAGCAAAGAAGTTATGGTGATGGCTGGCGAACTGGTTATTGCCGCGGCGCGCGAGGGCGGAGGACAATTAATTCCTGTAGATAGCGAACACAGCGCGATTTTTCAATGTCTTGAGGGAAATAAGGACAGTGAATTGAATAGAATAATCTTAACCTCAAGCGGCGGAGCTTTTCGGGATTCCACGCAAGCTGAAATTGCCACGGCATCTTACGAAGACGCTTTGGCTCATCCAACCTGGGATATGGGGGCGAAAGTTACGGTTGACTCCGCGAGTATGATGAATAAAGCTCTGGAAGTTGTTGAAGCCGGATATTTGTTTGACCTGCCGCCGGAAAAAATAGATGTACTTATTCATCGTGAAGCGATTATTCACTCCATGGTCGAATTTGTTGACGCTTGTGTTTTGGCGCAGATGTCTGAACCGGACATGTGTTTTCCGATCCAGTACGCTATGCTTTATCCCAAGCGCATCGCTAACAGCATGAAAGCATTGAATCTGGCTGAATGCGGCACTTTGAGCTTTTCGAAGCCGGATAGGAAAAAATTCCCGGCGCTGGATTTTGCTTATGAAGCTTTGCGTCAAGGCGGAACTATGCCGGCAGTTATGAATGCCGCGAATGAGGTGGCTGTAGAAAGATTTCGCAAAGGAGAGATTGCCTTTCCGCAAATATGGGCTATCATAGATAGAGTTATGAAACTGCATAACACAGAGACACAAAAAGATATTGCAACGGTCTTAAAGGCGGATGCCTGGGCAAGAAAAACCGCATTAAATAAAGAATTAACGTCGAACATCGAACATCGAACATCGAACGTCGAACGTCGAACGTCGAACGTTGAATAAAAAAGTTAAAAACTAAGGGAATAACAAAAATTAATTATTAATAGACTTTTACTTTGTTCAATTTTGTTGCAAAAGAAAGTCATTCGATGTTGGACGTTCGATGTTCAATGTTCAATATTTTAAACAGGGAGTATTAATGGAAGCTTTTTTAGACATACTTGAAATTATTGGCTGCGTATTGTTTGTAGTCTTTTTCTTAGGATTTTGTGTTTTTATACACGAATTAGGTCATTTCCTGACCGCAAAAATGTGCGGACTGCACGTCAACGCTTTTTCGCTCGGCTTTAAAAAAGCATGGGGAAGAAAAATCGGCGGTGTTGATTACCGTATCGGCTGGCTGCCTTTTGGGGGATACGTGGATATTCCGCAAATTGATTCAACTGAAATCCCTCATACTGACGAAGGTAAAGAACTGCCTCCCTCCAAGCCAATACACCGCTTGCTTAGTGCTTTTGCCGGGCCTCTTTTTAATATTCTCTTCGGGCTGGCTTTAGGATGTGTCGTCTGGTATATCGGAGTGCCGCAGGATAGTCCGAAAATGCGTGAGATAACTGTTGCCTCTATCGAAAAAGTCGGACCGGAATATAAAGCTGGTTTACGCAAAAATGATAAGATTTTCAAGCTCAATGACAAAACATTCTTTTGTACTTGGAAAGAATTTGTTTTCAAAACAATCCTAACGATTGGTGAAGTCAAACTGGATGTCAATCGTGACGGGGAAAATATGGAAATAGCTTATATTCCTCAGCAAAATCCAAATGCTCCTGAAAGAATGAAATTTGAAAAAATGCCATGGCCGTATTTTCAGGCTAAAATACCGATAAAAATGTTTCCGAAAAAAGATTCTCCAGCGGCAAAAGGAGGCATGAAAGATGGTGATGTTATTGTCAGCATTAATGACAAGCGAATAAAAAATTATGATGAGTTTTTCGGAATGATTAACTATTCCAACGGTAAAACACTTAATATCACGGTTAGCCGTGATGGGGAAAACATCAAACTTGCCCCCATTAAACCTGTTTTGCATGAAAAAGCAATGAAAATGATAAAAGATGTTTATTTGATTGGTGTATTTTTTATACCTGATACTCTTCCTTTAACAGTATTCATGACTGTTCCCAATGCCCCAGCTATGCTCGCGGGAATTAAATCTGGCGATATTATCGAAAAATTAAATGGTAAAAAGGTCACTAATTACAAGATCTTTCAAACAGAGATAAAACCTTTAAAAGGTATTCCGTTTACCCTGCAGCTTAAGAGAGGCGATAAGATTTTAGATGTAAAGCTGGCTGCTGTTCAGCGACGAATTTATGAAATTGGCGTTAGCTTGATGATTCTTGACCATCCAACACCCTGGAGACAGTTTGTAAATGTAATTGATATGAGTTATAAATCGTTGCGTGGTCTTGGTGTCTTCTTTATGAATAAAGCCGGAGTAAGCAAAACGAAAAGTTCAATAAAGCCAAGTAATCTTAGTGGTCCTATTGGCTTAGCAAAAACTCTATATAGATCGGTAAGAGTTGGTACTATCCGTTTTGGTTTATATTTTGTTGTGCTGGTTTCTTTTGCGCTGGCAATCTTCAATCTCCTGCCTCTGCCGGTTCTTGATGGCGGGCATATGACCTTGGCATTAATAGAAATCGTAATTCGCAGACCTCTGCATGACGGAGTTGTCAAATTTTTAACTTTTATTTTTATTTTCCTGCTAATCAGTTTGATGATATATGTTTCATATTTTGATATTTTGAGAAGCATGCCAAAGGATTGGCAGAAAGCATTTGACCCAAGACAAGCTTCTAAGAAAATAGAGAAAGTTACTCCTGCAAAAGTTATTATCGAGAAAAAAGATGTTAAAGAGACGCCAGTCAAGACAGATAAAAGTCGGTGATATTGTCATCGGCGGCG
>JAHOYW010000100.1 GCA_019038735.1 Victivallales bacterium
GATTATGATGTATCAACGACTTTGTCAATTCCTTTGATGGCGGGTGATGAAGAAATAAGTCTTGCGAGTAATACGAATATTTTTGATAATACAACATTAAAAATAACTGAGGATGCAACAACTGAATATTTGCAATTGCTTTCAAGAGATGGGTTGTTAAAGACAGTAGCTGAAAATTCATTTACAACGTCGGCGGTTGTTAGTGCGGTTTGTCAAACTAAAATTGAAACATACTCAGATATAAATGTCGATCCTGTTTGCGGGATTGTTATAGCTGGCTGGGAAGCTAAAAAGGAAGATTTCTGGAAAGCCCTGGAGAATGCGGTAAAGTTAAAAAGATATTTGGGCGTGTTGACTATTGTAATATACATAGAGTGTTCAAGCAAGGAAAAAGCATTGCAGTTAGCAAGTGAATACGAAAAGTCTTATGGTGACGGATTTGGGTTTTTGCTAAATGGCGACAGGGTCGAGATATATATGTCGGACAATTCTTTTGTCAATGACAATACGGGCGAGAAGCCGAAGATTATTTATGAATATAAGTTTCAACCTTCTTCGGTTACAATTGAAAGCAGGATCGCAATAACAAATTTTGAGATAGACGTGGAGTCAGTAACATGATAGTAAAAAATGTAACAAGCTCAGTTCAAAGTATAGAGTTTATTAACGGCGAGAGTGTGAGTGTTTTGTCAAATTGTGAGTGCGATATTGACGAAAATAAAATATATGATTTTGAGTTGAAAAGGGTTTTGAAAGTTTTTGATGAGGTCAAGAATAAAAAAATCGAAATCCCGGTTGAAACTAAAAAGATTGAGGTTAAAGGTGAAAGCAAGAAGGAAAAAGTGAAAGATGATTTTTTTGATGGAGGTATAAAATGACTTACGGTGCGTATGTAAAAAGAAAGCCTGCTGAAGGTAGCAAGGGGCTTACAGATGCGAATATAAACAAGATCGGATTGATGGGAGCAACGGAAAGGGGTGTCGCTGGTATTCAGACTGGCATATATGATTTTTCGGCTTATTCCGTCAAGTGCGGTTTTTATGGATCGAGTAAATATGCTGGCGTTGTAGCAAAAAGTTTTTTTGATACATTACTTGGCAGTGTTCAGGTGGAAATGAAGGTTTTGCCGTTTGTTGCAAGTGACGCAGTGCAGGCGACTGATGAGATCATGGACGGAGACGGGACGCCTGTAAAGATATTTGATATAAAAGCAGGACTTAAAAATGTGGCTGACGAATCGGAGTTTGGAAATAAGTTAGCGTGGAAAAGTACTCAGACTTTTAACATAACTTACAAGCTGACAGAAGACAGTGGTGCAACTCCGACAACTCTTGTGTTAAATACCGTTGATAATTTAGAGATTGGTTATTATTTTAAAATTGCCGACGGCACTAATACCGAGTATGCGGTTATAACTGATATAACCACAGCAACAAAGACAATTACGTTTGCAGCTTTGACAAATACCTATACGGCTGCGTTGACTACGGTTTATAGGGCTGATTGGAAATTGCAAATTGCCTTAAAAGATTTCACAGGGGCTTATCAGGAAGTCGAAAAGTGGGTTGATGTTCCGTTTGCGATGTCGGACACTTTGGGAATGCCTTCCTTAACGAATCACGTTGTGTCTGGAAGCAGTTATGTAGTTGTTACGCATAATTCAGGCAATACCTCTGATGCGGGAGACAACTTCCCTGCGGATGTTACAACTTGGACAGCACTATCAAGCGGTTCGGATGGCACAGGGGCGACAGATTCAGACTGGAATACTTTAGTTGAGGATTTTGTCGATGAAGACTTCATGATCTTATTAGCTCCGGAATCCACAACCAAGACACATAATATAAACATGACAACTTGGACGACTTCTAACGAAAATGCTTGTTATTATGCACAAGCTGCGAATGAGGCTTCGGAAGCGACTTTAACGGACTTTGGGGCGTCGTTAAGGGGGTCTATTAAATTTGGAATGTTACCGACGGACAAATGGTTTGAAATAAATAATCCAGAGGCAGTTGGGAAAAGGTCGATACCTGCTGTGGGTCATCTTGCAGCGCATTTTTTTAATTCAGTATCGCTTTATGGGCTTAAGAAGGTGGCTGCTGGGTGGAATTATGCAATCAATACAAGTGATGAATTACTGGACGACAATGCGTTAGTACATGATAACGATAGTGGGTCGGGTGGAATTTTAATAACTGATTATTCAGTTAATCTGGCAAGGAAAACGGCGGGAGTTGGTACGACTATAAATTCAGCAAGGACATTTAGTTCCGATGCTGGTTATCAATATCAAAATCAGGTCATGGGTTGGCTGTTTATTAAGAAATCATTTTTGCCATATTTGCAAAGCCTTGAACAAGAGCCTGCGGGAGTGAATCCGCAAGAGCAGCATTTAAGGGATGCAAAGGCGTTTTTCATAAAACTTTACAAGGCAGGTTTATTTTTCGTTGGCCAAAAGGTTGATGGGGCGGTTACTACGTTTGAAGATGTCGTAATGATTAAAAATGATTTTAGTGTAAATACACTGGCAGACATTCAGGCGGGCATAGAGCGAATTATAGCACAAGTTATATTTGCGCCTGTAATAGAGACTCCAGGTCTTGAATTGGCAAGTGCTGCGGTAACAACGGTTAGGGCATAGGAGGATAAAATGTCAAGAGAAATGGTATTACTTTGGGAATTTCAGGTAGACGGAAAGACGTACTATCCGATTAGCATAACGAAGCCGTCTAAAAAAGAAGGTTTTATCGATGCCCCGCCGGATGGGGCTTTGAAGTATAAAATTGCTGATGGGATAAAAGAGATAATGGAGATTGAGGTCAAAATAAACATTAAAACTGATTTGGCGGCATTTACGGAAATGAATGCGCTGGTTGATGGACAGGAGTTACATGATATTTCCGTTATCGCCAGAGATCGAACACAGATGGCGGTTATGGAGTATTTACTAACTGATTGTGAAATCTTAATGGGCGAGGCTGAAATTGCGGACAGGGAATCTGTCACGGGCGAGATTGCTAATTATATCTTTTTGCCCCAAGATGTTGATTTAATTTAGGGGGTGTGGATGTTTCGATTATATGTCGGTCTTAAAAAAGATAAGTGGTATAACTATGCTGAAATTCAAGAGCTTAAAGGTGGCAATCTTGCCCTTTTGAAAAACTATGATCACTCTAGCGGGTCAATGATGAAAAAGTTTTTATCAGGGTGCATCTTGTCTCTTCATACTGAGGGTGGCGATTCTTATACCATGACTGAAAAAGATGCCGGCGATTTGAAAGTTGTTGATGTCTGGAAGGTCGGCATGGAGGTTATGAAACAATTCACAAATCAGGGAAAGCCTGTTTTCGATGAATTTTTTTATTGTTCAGTATGTTCGTCCTTAAAAAATGAAAGGTATACACTTGTTCAAGAAAGTTGGAGCGACTTGATAGAGCAGGGATTTGTTGATGAAATTTTTCTGGATGGTTTTGAAGATTGTCGTTGGTGGACTGGATTGCCAAAAGGAATTGAAATAGAAGGGACATTGCTTAACGGCAATTTCAATAGAATACAACAAGAGTTATTATCTATTGATCAGTTGATTTCAATTCAAAATACACCCGGGCGACTGGATACAGATGCAGATTATGTTTACTCGGTTTGGGATGAGCAGATTTGTGATGTTGAGGGGTTTTCAGATCGGGATATAGTAACATATATAAAACGAGACAAGAAGCAATCTTTTTCAGAAAAATATTTTTTGCATCAAGCTGATATTGACGCAATGCAAGAGTTGAAATTGAATATCGGATTGAATGATGATTATAGGTCTGTAAAATGTCGGTATTGTAATAATGAGATAGGTGGGAGGTTGGATTTCACAAATTTTTTCGGTTTCCTGTTTCCTTCCAAGAATACCCTCAAAGACAGGGCGAGTATTTAATTTATTTATCGGTTGGAGACAAGAATTATTTATATAGTAATATGGCAATGAAGCAAAGGGAATATTGTTTTAATAATTTATACTTAGCAGCAAGATATTACGATCATATTTGTAGAGCATTCAGGAACATTTATAAATGGTCGCCAAAAGTTTGTGATGAGATTGAATTAACAAGATTAGAACAGATATATAATGAAACGGTAGAGGACAACACGGAACGTGGCTGATGTAACCGTAAGAAAAGACATAGTCGTCAGATTTATAACCGACATGAAGAAGGCTAAAAAAGATGCTCAAATTTATGAGAATCAAGTTGGCCGTGTTGGTGATGCATCTAACAAAGCTAAGGGCGCAGTTAAGGGTATGGGCGCAAGCAGTGGTTTGGCGATGTCTGGTTTGGCGGGTGTGGGCGGTGCTGCGATGGCAACGATTGCTCCGATTGCTGCTATTGGAGCGGGATTGATAATTGTCAAAAAGGGATTTGATAAAGTGATCGAAGCCGGCAAAGAGGCTGAGGATGCTTTGACTACTTTGGGCGTCATGTTTAAATCGGAAGCAAAGGGGATGGAGGTTTACCAGAAAGCACTTGAAAGAAGTGTTGTCACTCCATACGATCCAAGAGACATAGTTAAAGCAAGTGTTCAGGCACAGGGGTATATCGGTAAAGCTGGGGATGTGTTTACTGAGGGTCTATATGGCATGAAAAAAGACGCTATGACTGTTATAACAGATATGGCGGCATTCAGCGGTCAAACAGCAGTCGAGGCGTCAACTGCGCTTTTTAGGGCGGATCTCCAATTGCTAGACAAGTACGGCGCAGATGCAAGGCGTGTTTATGCAATAGCGAAGACAAAGGGGGCAATCGGGACAAAGGCTTTTGTCTCTGAATTTGTTAGGGGCATGAGTGAAATTGACACTTGGATGGGCATGAGTGAAAAGAGATCAAAGACGATGTCTGGTATTATTTCAACTGTAAAAGGAAATTTTGGATTGATTTTTACTTATTTAAGTGGTGCTACCTCTACACAGACAACTCTTTGGACAAATTTAAAAAGTATGATTGCAGGCTTTTCGGATACTTTTGGTAAAATGGTGTCACAAGCAAGGCCGTATCTTGAGCAATTTGGAGCATATGTTGGAGATGTGTTTGCGGTGTTTAAAGATTTGTTTGTTGAATTGTGGGGATTTGTGTTTCCGATAATAAAAATTTTCTTTGGATATGTATTTGTAATGAGTAAACTTTTATGGACAACTGTAATAAAACCGGTTGTAAAAATTATTACTTTTGCATTGAAATTGTTAAGAACATTTTTTGGGTTTTTATTTAAACTGGGAGACACTGGGTCAAAAATGAAAACGATAATGTCTTGGATTGAAAGATTCACAAGTCATATGGACATTGTATTTACTTTGACTGATAAATTATTTTCTGGCATGTTAAAAACCTTTGACGAGTGGCTTGCATCTTTTAGTAATATTGGTACTGAAATATCTAAATGGATTAGACCGATTGACACCCTTAATGCTAAGGTTGTTGAATGGATTAAAGCTAAAACAATAAAAGTTCCTGCTATTACGGTTGATTCGAAAGGAGAGAAAATATATAATATAGAGTCTAAAGAAGGTCGGAAAGAACTAGAAAAGCAAATCGAATTAAAAGACAAGCAAAGTTCTAATGTTTCAAATGACAATAGAAAATATGCAAGCAATGATTCGAGTAAAAGAAATTCTCATAATGTAATATATAATTATAATTATTTTAGCGATATGAATATGCAAGACATATTAGATCAATCAGGGATTGCGAGTTAATGAGACCGAAATTTACAACATGGAAGATAGAAGCGAATGGACAGGATATTACAAGACTATATGGGAAATATGTGTCTAATATCGAGGTGTCGTATAAAGTAAACAGCATCCCTACGGCCACATTGCAAATAGTGTCACCTTCCTATCTTGAGGATATATTTGAAGTCGGTATGGAGCTTAAAATATTTATGGGTTTTGATCGAAATAATGTAGAAATGTTTACAGGAAAAATCACGGCTTTGCCATCTGGGAATGCTGAAAGTTTGATAAAGTTAAATATAAAATTAGTTGATAATGCTGTAAAAATGGCTAAAACTCAAAAGAGTAGGACTTTTAAGATTCCTAAAATTTCAACGGTGGTTCAACAAGTGGCGGTTGAAAATGGCTATGTGCCGGTAGTTGATGTTGATAATGATACGGTTAATATTTCTGATCTTCCAACACAGATTGGTCAAACTGACTTAGCTTTTTTGAATGAATTGGCACAGAATACAAATTGTTTGTTTTGGTATTATGAGGAATATATTTATTTTTATGATGATTACAAAGCGCATTCAATGGGTGATGTTTTTAGAACGCCGGATATTTATAACATGGATATAACTCCGATTTATGATTTAGCTTATAGAACTGATTTTGTTAAAAATAATGTCGCAAGTATAGATTGGAAATTTAAGCAAGCTAAAGGA